>JBJTRR010000114.1:0-6213 GCA_046076185.1 bacterium
GATCGCTCCCGCAAGCTCGTCCCTCAGCGTCTGGCTCAGGCCCTTTTCCTGCTCAATCGTTCGCAGCAGCCCCAGCACGGCAAAAGGCTCGGCAGGCGTTGCCACCAGCATTTCTGCCCTGGCACCCGCCCCACGCCTGAAAAGCCGAGGCAAACCAATGCCGGCAAGCACAATCGCCCCCACCGCCACGGCAATCGTGTAATATTGCTGCGACCGGTCAACTTTGCCATATCGGGCCAGCAATGTCGTCACAGGCTCGGCCGTGGCCAGGTCGGCATCTACATATTTCTGATAAGTGATTTTAGCTGATTCAGCTTTCGACTTCGGAAACTGCAGGCTGTCGGGCAGGGCCGTCAGCCCGCCCGCCGCTTTGAGTGTCACCAGTGCCGACCGTTCCGAAATAATCCCGGCCGCACTTGATTCCTCGTCAAATCGCGAGACAGCCAGCCCCTGGTCATCAACCTTTTCCACCCTGAACGAAGGAATCTCGCCAAGATCAAGCAACTCGCCCACCGGCGGCATCAGCCCGTGGCCGGTGGATTTGATTTCCAGAATCAACTTGCCTTCCGCTGATTGTCGTTCGTCAAGTATCTGGGTAATTTTCACATCCCGAAATGGCCTTGGGGCCGCTCTTTCGGCACCACAGTTCACCGCTACTCTGGGTGATTCCACCGGCAAAATCACATAGCCCGATGTATCCATGAAGTCCAGATCCAGCTTCAAAGGCGGAACCCGGTCCACCTTCGGGCTCTTCGCCTTCAGCAGCAGATAAGCATAGGGCGTCACCCGCCAGCCCATTTCAGGCAGCGGCATGCTTGTCACCTGCTCGGTCTGAAACGTCACCGAAAGCACTTCAAAATGCTCCTGCAAAGCTTTTGTCGCCGCTTCCTGAAATTTATCGCGGTAATTCTCAAGCGGCCTTCCATAATTGTAAGAGAAGAAATTACCCTGATTCTGATTCTGCAGATACCGGCCAAATCCGCCTGATTCCCGTTCAATTTCGCGCGTATGCCTGATATTCACATACACCCCGAACGGCTGCGACGCATCAATCGAAGTTGGCCCGTCAACCACCGTTTCAAGCTGAATTTCCCGGTTCAGGTCTTTGTAATAATCATAAACCTTGCGGGCCTCATAAGCCTGGGGCGCATCGCCCACAATCTCGAATCCGGCTTTCAGATACCGGAATTTCACCGCTGGCGAAAGGGCACTCATGCGTGTAAATAGCTGATTCGAAAACCGGTTCATGTGCGTTTCAGCCGCTGCACCCGGTAATTTTTCAAACGCAGCCCGAATCAACCCCGGCTGGGCCGCCTCGGGCACCGTCGTCTCCGTAATCAGCCCCAGGTCACACGCCCCCAGGCCTGCATAAAACCACTGGTCAAAAACATCGTTCGTCTGCCTGTCCGCAGGCAATTTACCCACCACCGCCGTATATTGCCCGGCCGCCTCGGCAAAAAGAGCCAGCGCCTTGCGCCTGACCGGCATGAAATCAGGCGAAAGCGATATTTCCTGCCTGAAATTATTTTCATCATGCACAAGTGCCGCCTGCGCCGCCGTCAGCGACCATTCCGCCGGATATTTCACCCTCGCCTCTTCCACAACCTTCAATGCCGTGGCATAGCCTCGCAGCACTTCCTCGCGGATATCCTTCTCCTTCCGCTTGGTTTTCGCCTGATCCTGCACCGCCGGCTTTCGCCACAGCCCTGCCAAGTTCAGCCGCATCTGCTGCGCCAGCCGGGCAATCGTCTCAGGCTTCAAATTCTCCATCGGCCCGAAAACTGCCGATATCGCCTCAACCCGATACACTTCTGCCGTGCTGTGGCACGTTGTAAAAGCCTTTGCCACCAGTGTTTCATCAATCGGCCGGATCGGCAGCTTCCTCAGCCGGGCCAGCCATTTCGTCAGCTCTTCAAGGTTCCGCTCCTGCTTTGATCGCGTCAGCGGAATGCTCTCGGCCTTCTGCTCGAATCCAAAAATGAACACATACGGATTCCTCTGGTTCCTCACCTGATTCATGTCGTGGTTCGTCGTCCAGACCCGCACAAATTCCTCGGCCAGCTCCCTGGCCAGCTCCGGCTCGGTCCGGGCCACTTCCTCAATATGCGGAAACGCATCCGAATCGCCGCCCATCTTCAGGTAAATCTCGGCCAGTGCCTTGTGAATGTTCGGGTGCAACCCCCGGTCCACCCGCTCCAGCCAGCCACCCTGTGGGGCCAGTTTCACCATCTCCCTCGCCGGCAAAGCCTGCGGCAAATTCGGGTTCATCATCGGCATAGCCGGCGATTCTTCGTCCGATGTGTAATAAACATTGCCGTAAATATCACGCTGAATTCGCGGTGCGCTCGACCGGTCATAAGCCTTTGTCACCTTCGCTTCAGCCAGCCACGCCGCCGCCAGCGTCGTCAGGCTCTCTCGCCACTGGTCGGCCCGCTCAGGGGCGCTGGCCAACAGGGCGTCAACCGCTGTTTTCAGCATCCGCATGTTCTGCAGCCGGGGCTCGCCCTGACGTATCGACGTCTGTAAATTTGTCGTTGCCGAATCGCCCAGGCTTGTCAGCAAAGCCACACCCCGCTCAGGCCGCCCCTTAAACGACTCCTCAAACCACTTCTGTGTCAGGCTTTTGTCAACTTTCGGAGCCAGCGATATCGCCTGCCTCGTCGCCTCTTCCCTCGCCTGGCTCTGCTCTGGCGTCTTCACTTCCAGAGCCATCACCGCCTGAAGGGCCAGCCAGGCCTGATTCACCAATTCAGGCGTGCCCAGCCGGTTAAATTTCGCCAGCGAATGCCGAGCCAGCAGGTTCAAAATCGCAGGGTCGCCCTTCGCATCCGGGCTCCCGGGGGCCGGCAGAAACGGCCCGGCTTCCGCCGCCAGGTTCGCCGCACACAGCACCATCGCCACATCCGCCCGCGTCAGCAAAGGCTTCGGGTCCTTCCGGGCCACCATCTCTTCAAGCTGCCGCACAAGGTCGCCTGTGGCATCTGTCTGACGCTCAACCAGCACCACCAGCCGCGCCACCGGCACGCGGTCTTCCTGCTCAATCGGTTGCGGCGATGCGTTTGTCAGAGCCACAAAATCATTGACTGAAAGCAGGTGCTGCTCTCCAGCCCCCTGGCCACGCATCATCGCCATAATCTCAGGATCATTCGGGTTGAATCCCTGATTCATGTTCATTATCATCATGCGCTGCATGGCCGCCATTGACTGACTATTACTGTTGTCAACAGGTATCGTCGATGATGAACCTGCCCTGGCCAGCGTTATAATGCCCGAAGTCAGCGTCTGCCCCGCCCCCAGCGACTTCACAATCGCCCGCCACGCCGCCACTCCCTCTTTGGGCGGTAGCTTTTTAATCTGTTCAGCCACCTTCGGCCAGTGGCCAAGCGTAACATTCGTCGAAAGCTCTTTCAGCTCCTTCTCAAAAGCTTCCATCTCCTTATTATCCGGCTTTTTCGCTGCATCCGCCTGATTTACAGCAGTTGCCCCGTTCGCCCCGGGCGGGCTAACCGCCGCCAGCCCCGACCGAAGTGCCTCAAGCCGCAATGCCGCGGCACCGGGATCATCCGGGTCAAACGGCCCGGCAATACTTGCCCCGGCTTTCGGTGCCGCCTGAATCACCCCCGAACTCTCGGCCCACGCCCTCAAAATCGATGTCGGCTTCCTGTCAAATGTCAATTTGTTGATCCTCGCCAGCCTTTCAGCTGCCGGGTCAGTTTTCTTCTCTTCTGCCTTGGCTTCAGCCGGCTTCGCATCGGCCGCCTGGCCAGGTTTGCCCGCAGCATCCGTCTTTTTGGCATCATCCGGCGTTATCGTATTGGCAGCAGCCGGTTTGGCCTGGGCCGCATTGGCTGGAGAAATCATCCGCACCGCCGGAACTGTCTGAATCGTTTGTCCGGCTACAAATGAAAAACAGACCTGGCCACCGACAAGGGCCAAGAAAAACGATAATGGCCTTTTGCCCAGCCACCGCTGCGAATTCCGGTTCATTGGTGCCAATCCATGATGCAAAAAGTCGGGGCCGAAAACCCGGCCCCTCTCGATCAATCAAAAAAGCTCTGGCGTGACCATCGAAAAACAGCACGCCAGTCAATGGCTTACAGGTTCAAACCACAGTTCATGAGCCGCTGCCATCCGGCGCCGGCCCGGCACCTGCACCCCGGCCATCCTTCTTACCATTCGGATTTGGCTTTTTGCCGGGCTTCTTGCACTGGCCTGATTTGCAATTCTGACACTGCTTTGGAATCGGCAAGCCCTGAAGCTCGGAAACATCCATCCGTGCCAGCCGAATCGTACCTTCCAGATTTTCCAGATAAGTCGCTGCCGCCTTCGTATCGCCAGCTTTCTCGGCCTCTTCCGCCAATCTGCGGTAGCTCTGGCGGGCATTCTCCACATCAGGCTGCCATTCAGCCTCGCCCAGACCTTCCAGCCGCTTCAGCCAGGTCATGTAAAACTTGGCGTTGGCCAGCGATGATAGAGCTTCAGCACGGGTCTCTGAATCCGCCTGGGCATCGGCCTCAAGGTCGGTCACCAGCGACTCAAGATCAGCCGCAGCCTCGGGCAATTGTCCAGCGAACATCTGGGCCTGTGCCTTGCCAAGCCGGATCGACTTTTCAAGCCGGGGGTTCTCTTTCGAATCCACCAGCCCCAGCGCCACGTCATAGGCACTCATCGCCGCCGACCAGTCGGCCTTGTCGGCAGCCGCCCGGGCCGCAGCCAGCGACCGTGCCGCCTTGTCCATCTTCATGCTCTGCTGGCCTGGCCCAAAATGGTAGGCCCCCACCACCGCAGGCAACATCAACCAGATGACCATCAGGAACGATCGCATCAGAATGACTCCTCACCCCGCTTGACACGGGCAACCGGTTCGGCCACAACCACTTATCTCTTTACTTCATCATTATTTTAAGCTCTGTTTTATAGCAAAGCAACCGAAAAACCACGCTTTTTTCAACACTTCCCAAAAATCCACCAGTTCTTGCCATCAGCTGAAACATGCATCAGGTTTTACGCAATATTTTTCAGGTAAAACCCTTTCAAATCACTCTCGCTGCCGCACTCCGGCCCGCCACGATGTGCCAAGCCAGTGCAGCAGAACGGGCAGGGCGGCCAGCACCGAGGCCGAAACGCCACACGTCATCAGCGCATATTCCCGGGCACCAAGCTGCTCAAATGGCCCAGGGTTGCCCCTGGCCGTGACTGACTTGATCAGGTCCGAAGGCAAATGCTTTTCGTTGCCATCGTGATAATTCCCGCTCAGCCTCACCGCCATCTGTCGCAGTGTCGAACTATCCTGCCGCGATGCCCGCCCGTCAATAAATTTCCCTGACTTCGTGTCTCCGACACCCACCAGAAGGATGTCAGAAACCGATGCCGGCCGCTTCGGCATGCCTGTTGCCGGTATCGTGTCGCCATCCGTCACCAGTAAAACCAGCGTACTCCCCGGCTGAAACGGCGCAGCCACCTGAAAGGCCTCCTTCAGGCCCGCGAAAAGGTCGGTCTTGCCCGGCTTGAATGCAAAATTCAGCGGTAGATCATTCAGTATATTCCGCACCACTTCCAGGTCTTTCGTCTCAACCACCACCGGCTTCGCACCGTTGTAACACGCTATCACACTCGTCAGATACTGCTCCATCGGCACCCGCTGAAAAAACGATTCCAGCAAATCCTTCGCCCGCTTGCGGCGGCTCTCCTTCCGCTCGGGCCCGGCGTCCTGAAGTGTCATGCTGGGCGAAACATCCAGCACCATCACAATGTGTTTTCGCTGGTTGTCAGGCACCACCGCCGACTGATGTACTTTCGGCGGCAGTTGTGCCAAAAGTGCCATCGCCGCCGACAGGGCCCCAAATGCAACCGACCTGACCAGCGGCAGAAAAAAGACCCACTTTCGCGGTTTTTCGCCAGGGCCAAATGCCAGCCGCCCCAGCCGCAACACTCTGCGCATATGCAGGTTTTCAGCCAGAAACATCCACACCAGCACCGCCAGCCCTGCAATTGCAGCAATCACCATGGCGTGTACCTCAATCCCATCGCGGCCATTGCCGCCAGCCCAATCACTGTCAGGCCCGCCACACACCACGGCACAAAATCATCAAGCACCTGGGCCGATGTCTGAATCAGCCGGGCCCGGTTCATTGAGTCAATCCGGCTGAACATCGCCTTCAATGCCTCGGGGTCGCCTGGCTGAAACGCCTCGCCCCCCGTATAATGCGTAAT
>JBJTRR010000115.1:0-3661 GCA_046076185.1 bacterium
AACACTCTCGATGACAAACCCATTGGTGTCATACAAAGTTGACATATTATCCGTCCAGTGCCGGAACACTGACACGGGAACTCCGTCAATTTCCATCGTTTCTGCTACAAGGCATTCCTCATATCGTCGGCAGGAATCATCAAGTCTCCACCAAATCATGTTCTCTGGCAAAATATAGCCAGCGATACAATGATCCAGACCAAATTGCACACAATCGGCATGATTTTCAATCATCGCTCCATGTGGTGCCCTTGGGCGATCCATGATGATGTCAATCTGGCCCAGTGTCAGCAACAACGGTGCGATCGTCTCAACCATCCACTGGTCGATCGTCATTCCACACCCATTGATGTCATTCCACCATGTCATCAGGCTTTCGGAACCTTCCCGAATCACCTCACGGGCAAAAATTCGCGAAAGATGGGTTTCAACCGCTTCAGCCAGGAAAGTCGGTACGGGTGTTCGTGATCGTCTCAGTTCGTAATCATCATCGGTTGCCGCCGCTGCAGGGTTCGAAACTCCCTGTCCGTGAACAGTCCAATTCTCTCCCCCGAATGGAATTGCTGGTGATTCTGTGCCAGGGGCAGGGTATTCACGCTTGTGACGTACAAGGTTACGAACGGGCAAACCCAGTGAATCATGACCATAGATAGCATCGCGATAACGCTGGCCACCTTCCAGGCTATCGAGTAACCATCGCCAGCGGACATGATTTTCAGACCACTCGCGATGCCTTTTTTGAATCAATTTATATCCAGGCCCATGCTTTTTCATCGATTAAAATACCTTTCTTGCAGAAATACGTGACACAGAAATCAAATCACTTGAACCCTCTGGCAAAGCCGCTCTCAAACCACATCGGAGAGCATCAATCAAATCTTCGTGAGGATGCTGCGGATCTTCCGGGTAATCCTGCCATTGACCACCTCGTTTGGCCCGCCTATAATTTTCAAAAGCAGAAATTAATTTATCACATCTCGGATGAATCAACAGTTTTGGTGGCCCAATCGCTGGGTTTATAAGTGAATCCAGCTTTGAAAGACTATCTGACACGGAACCACTGGGCCATGCAGAAAGTTTCATTCCGAGCCGTTCGTATTCAGCAATCACGGTTGGCCCAATCGCCGTTCTTGCCGAGCCAGCCGGGTCTGTCCAGCTGTGATCGACTCGCCCCATGCATAATGTCCTCAGCATTTCCCTGACTTGAATTGCATTTCGTTCCACTCCAAGTCCATCTGTCAATAACTCACCAAAAACATGGACTTCAGGTATCTGTCTTGATGGTCGTCCCGAATGAATAAGACGTTCATTATGAGATTCGTTTTTCCATTCAATTTGAAATAACAATGCCCCTGTGACGACGCCTGAATCAAGTGTCAGATGAACAGGCAAACTTTGGTTGAATTCCGCTTTTGCACTGACTATGTTTTCCTTTTGAAATTCTGTGAACCAACGACCGTCTGACTTTGGGCCCATACATAGATAATCAGCTTCAAAAACTCTGCGACTTACAGATTTAACTTTCTGAATCACGGCATCGATTGAATAATGACCGTTACTTCTTTTTGCTTTGGGCAAATTCGAATTTTTTACATCATGACACCACTGAACAAGTGGGCAGGATGGGCACTTTTCAAGGTTTGGACCAGATCGAGTCTCGGAACAACGTTCCATAACCTCGAAGATACAAAATCGAAAAAATGGAAATTCATTTGCTTCGCCTCTGGCAACAAGTTCCGACATCGGTCCGCCTACTCGATGCCATGTCGAGGTCATGACAGTTGCAGCCGGCATGTTGCCAATATTCATGCACATACCCATCGCTGACTCACGAAGTTCGTTTTTAATCTCATCGACTTCATCAAGAAGCAATGTTGGAATGTGTGGACCCCTGACACTGGTGCTTGATGCCGGAAGAATCATGACTTCCGAGCCATTTCTATAAGAACCACGATTCGTCATGAGTTGGCTTAACACTTTGGACTCTTGAACATTGCGACTATCCATGCCTCTTGAGATATGTTGCAAAGCTTCGTAAATCTGGCGGCTTTGCGACATGCTACCCCCAAGAATCCTGACTCTGTGATTCGGGTGCCAGATATTAATCAGATGTGTGCCTAAAGCCGTAAGAAATGACTTACCAGTACCTCGTCCACCCAACGCCAGACTCAGTGAAGGTCTATCAAAAATGATGCTGCTCAAAAAATCCCATGGAGCATGGTGACCATCACAAACGGCATTTTGAGCGACACAAATACCAAACTGACTTGAAATCCATGAATGAAGTGTCTCTCTTGAAAAATGAAAAGCGACTTCTTCCTGCTTCAATAATTTCAATGGTTTTGTCTTACATTTACCGTTCATCATAAAATTAACAGCTTTTGAAACAACTAAAATGATTAACCTGATCACTATTCTTAATATCAAAACCAATTCATCACTGATTGCAATACAAACGAAAAAAAGAAGTTTTGTGTTAGGAATTTGTCGCCTGCGTAAAGTTTAATGCGTGGGCTGACTTTTCAGTCGAGATACTTGT
Organism: bacterium; assembly: GCA_046076185.1. Taxonomy (GTDB): domain Bacteria; phylum Planctomycetota; class Planctomycetia; order Isosphaerales; family Isosphaeraceae; genus QWQI01. Next base: position 2,540 of record JBJTRR010000115.1, read on the forward strand.
CGCTTAAATTGCTTTTTCCCAATGATTAACCTTTAATGGAGGTTTCGATGTATCTGGCCAGACTATGCCAACGATATCGATTCGCCATAGACCAGATTTCTTATGAGTTTTGCGCCAGGCTTGGGCTGCTTTTCTTATATTTTCGGCTTTTGATGCATTTATCGAAGCAGACGGAGACTGCAAAAAATCGCTGGTCAAAGTTCGAACCTCAACAAAAACTATGTATTTGCCATCGCGGGCGATGATATCTATCTCCTGGTGGCTATTTCGATAGTTTTGCTCGAGTATTACCATGCCTCTGTTTCTTCGCAACCACCAGCAGGCATATGATTCGCCACTTTTACCAAGCCATAGCGAATGTTTTCGAATATCATCTCGTGGTGGCTCCGGTTGATTCGACCCAGGCCATTGAGACGAAGCCAATTGTCTCACCAGCCATCTCATTAGTCGGATCTGAAATGAGTTATTATGGTTTAGTGAATACTCGAAAGTTTTTTTTCGATGCGAGAGATTTTGATTCATATTAATCGATACTTTCTTTTGAAATTTAACTTAATCTGGCCAGGCAAATGAAACCAATTCAGGCACAATTTCACCAGCCTTGCCCTGTAGAAAAAATGAATTTCCTATTCTTGCCGATGCATCAGGATTGATCACCACGACTGTAGCACCATTTTTTTGTGCAGCTAAACCAAACGATGCCGCGGGTTGAACCTGGCCAGAAGTACCTATTACAAGTAAAAATTCTGCCCTTTCGATAGCTTTCAGGGAGGTATAAACAGCCGCCTCGGGCAGAAATTCACCAAACCAAACCACGCCTGGACGAGCCATGCTACCGCAGATTTTGCAAATCGGCGGTCTTTCCGGGCTTGAATCGACAACACCATCGTCAATTCGATGATGATTATCGAAACAAACGAATTGTTGCAGGCTACCATGCAGTTCTACAACATTTTTCGAGCCTGCAGCTTGATGAAGGCCATCAACATTCTGGGTTATTAAGGTGAAATCTTGAATCAAAGACTCCATTTTTGCCAAGGCGAAATGTCCAGAATTTGGTTTACAAGCTGCATTTGTTATTCGACGTGAATAATACCATTTCCATACAAGCTCTGGATTTTT
>JBJTRR010000116.1:0-4654 GCA_046076185.1 bacterium
GAAACGTCAGTAAAACCAGAAACCTGGCATTCCATTGATTGCCTACCAGCAAGAAACAGCTCGAAGCTCTTGCACGAGAGGTAGACTGGCAGTGACTAAGCCCCTTGGGAGAGTGAAACGATGAAAATGTTTCCGAGATTCTTTATAACGATTTGCGTTTGCATTTCTCTCAGTTACGGGCTTTCAATCAAAGCTCAGACACAAAGTCTCGCGGAAATTCTGCCGGAAAATACGCCGCTGTATTTGAAGATTGAGAAGCCGGCCGCTTTTTTTCTGGACGAACTGAGGAACCCGGTGGTTCTGGATGCGATCAGGAAACTCCCGAATATCGGGCCGCAGATTGATAATCCGCAGCTTGATCAAGTCAAGGCGGTGCTTGGTGCGCTGGGTTCAACCGAGGATCTCTCGTGGAGTCAGCTTGTTCGGGAAGTTCTCAACGGCCTGGCCGAAGTTGGTCTCTCCGCAAATCCGAACAAACTCATTTTAAGTGTTGTGCCCAAAGATGTTACGAGGCTGGAACGGCTGCATGGCAAGCTCATCGAATTCGCCAGGGCCGATGCCAGGGATAAGGGCAACCCTGACCCTGTGAGTACTTTCAGCCATGCCGGGGTTGAATGTTTTAGCTTCACTCCGGGCGAGGCACACGCCATTGCGGGTGGCAAGTTTATGCTGGCCAGTTCGGAAGAGGTTCTGAAAGACGCCCTTGACTTGATGACTGGCAAAAAAGAGCCAAAATCTCGGCTGAATCAGTCGAAGAACTTTCGTGAAGCGATGGAGCAGGGCGGAGCTAATCATCACGATGCCTTTGGGCTAGCCCGGCTCGATCTTCTGCGAAAAGCCGGTGTGGCTGGCCTGCAACCGCTAGATGAATATAACCCTCTGGCAGCATTACTCTTTGGTGGATGGGTTGAGGCATACAACAAGGCGGCGTGGCTGGGTCTGGCCCTTGATCTGAAAAGCGGTAAGCCTTCGCTGGAGGCTATTTTGCCGGTGGATGAAAAAACGGCCATGGGTGAAACGAGGCAGGCTTTTACGCCTCCGCTGAAGCAGTTTGCGCCGAGACAGTTGCAGCTTCCCAACCAGATTGGTTCGCTTGAGCTGTGGCGAGATCTGGGTAAAGTCTGGAATATTCGCGAATCGGTTGTCAAAGGCCCGGCTTTGCAGGGTTTAAACGGGCTTGATAACGGCCTTGGGCAGTTTTTTGGCGGTCGAGATTTTGGTACGGGTGTTTTGGGGGCACTGAAACCTGACTGGCGAATAAACGTGGCCGAGCAGGACGTGAAGGCACTTAACCCCAAGCCAGATCTGGTCTTGCCTGCATTTGCAATCACCGTGGGATATGACAAAAACGATAAGGATTTTCAACAACGTTGGGTGATTGCATTTCAGTCGCTGATTGGCGTGATAAATGTGACCGGTGCCCAGCAGAAACAGCCTGTTCTGATGCAAAATCAGGAAGATTTTGAAGGTGCGAAAATCTATACGGCCAAGTTTCTGCCGCCTGCGAAACCAAAGGATGCCAAAGACGCTGAGGATGGTGTCCATATCAGGCATAACTTCAGGCCCACACTGGCTTTTGCTGATGACCACCTGATTGTGGCAACCACAACCGAAATGGCCCGTGAGATAGTCAAAGCTTTGAAGCAGGCGAAAGGTGCGGATTTGCCACCCCAGGCGATGCAATTGAGTGTTGATGGCCAAAGGCTTGGTCGGCTGATTGATGTCAATCGAGAGCGACTGGTGATGCAAAACATGGTTGAAAAAGGCCATGGAAGAAGCGCGGCCGAAGGCGAAATCGGTGGTCTTGAATCGCTTGTCAAAGGCTTGAACTCAGGCAATATCAGTGTGAGCGACACCGAAAAACTCTTTCGCTTTCGGATTGGATTTGACCTGAACCAAGCCCAGAGTAAGTAAGGGAAGCCTATTAACCTGACTTTGAGGAAGAACTTCAGTGAAGACAGACTGGCTTGACCCGTACTTGAAAGATCCGCAGGGGGCTTGGTCGGTTTTTGAGCCCGACAACAATGCGCCATGGGACATTGCAGCCGCATCGTATCTTTATCGGCGAGCGGGGTTTGGTGCCACTCCGGCAGAACTGCGACAGGCGGTGAGACAGGGCCCGGCGAAAGCCGTTGAAACATTGCTGAATGGCCAGCCCAAGGCTGCTGATGGCACACCGGCCCGGGAATTCAGCCAGTTTTCTGATCGAATCGAGGCCAGGCTTGGCCCCGACGGCCCCTTGCGGCGCATTCAGGGGCTTTGGCTTCAAAGGATGGTAAACACGCCCCAACCGGCCCTGGAATGGTTGACTCTGTTCTGGCATAACCACTTTGCCACCAGCGATGTTAAGGTGCAAAACACAGGGCTGATGGTGCAGCAGATTGCCACACTTCGCAGAACAGCCATGGGGCCGTTTCAGGAGATGCTCAACGGCATAGCCAAAGACCCGGCGATGCTGATCTGGCTTGATGCCGCAGCCAATCGCCGCAGCCGCCCTAACGAAAACTTTGCCCGCGAGGTTATGGAACTTTTTACCCTGGGCCGGGGAAATTATTCTGAAAAAGATATTCAGGAAGCGGCCCGGGCTTACACGGGCTGGTTTGTGATTCGTGACCAATTCAGTTTCATTGAGCAGCAGCACGACCAGGGCCTGAAAACCGTGCTGGGGAAGACTGGCAATTTTGGCGGCGAGGAAATTCATAAAATTCTGATTAACGCGCCTGCAAGCGGTATGTTTTTGGCTCGCAAGATGATGCGTCATTATGTGTCAGAGACCGATACACTTCCTGATGCACTACTTAAGCCGCTGGCCGATCATTTTCGCGATTCTGGCGGATCGATTACGGCATTGCTTGTGAAAATTCTTGGTTCGCGTCTCTTTCATGATCAACAGGCCCGCTGGCGACGCGTAAAAAGCCCGGTCGAATTTATTGTGGGCACTTGCCGGATGCTTGATATGGCCGACCCAATGCCTCCGCCGGAATCTCTGGCTGATGCGTCAGCCGCCATGGGCCAGGGCCTTTACGCACCGCCAAGCGTGGCCGGATGGGAGGGTGGCGCAGCATGGATTGATACGACCCGGCTAGTCGCACGCACCAACCTGAGCCTTGGTATCTGTTCAAAGTCAGGCCCACTGGCCGGCAAACTGAACCTTGAAAAATGGGCTGGCCGATATGGGGCCAAACAACCGGCTGAAACTGTCGATTTACTTGTGGAGACGCTGCTTGCCGATGCCGCCCCCGCATCACTGAGGGCGGAACTCAAGGCAATGGTCAAATCATCTGGCGACTTGAATGGTGCAGCGGCACGCATTCTTACATCACCCGCTTATCAATTGGCGTAAATTCTTCTGAAAGAGAAGGATGTGAAACATGCTCCGGTTTGATCGACGCGAGTTTCTGAAGGCAGGTCTGGCGGGTGCTCCACTGGTTTCTGTGGGGGCTGCCACTTTGCCACTGTTTCTGCAAGAGTCTGCCCAGGCTGCAGATAGAGCAGAATCAGGCGAGACTGTTTTGGTGGTGATTCAACTTCTGGGTGGCAACGATGGCCTGAACACCGTGGTTCCCCACGGGATTGATGGCTACAATCGCGGTCGCCGGGCCCTGCGATTGCCTGCCAGTAATTTGGTGCGTCTGACAAGTGATATTGGCCTGCATCCATCGCTTAAACCGCTGGAAAAATCACTTGAAAGTGGTCGTTTGGCCGTGGTGCAGGGTGTAGGGTACCCGAACCCGGACCGATCTCACTTCCGGTCGATGGATATCTGGGAATCAGCCAGACTTGACCCGAATGATCTGGCCACTGGCTGGCTTGGCCGGGCGATGGATGAATCATTTGCTGATTCTTCTCATAAACGTATCAGTGGCATACATATAGGCAACAGGAACCTGCCACTGGCGTTGCGTGCTCGAAGATCAGACGTGCCGAGTCTCGAACGTCTTGACCAGCTTCAACTTAAAGGCGACAACAGCCTGACTCGCATGGCAGCCGAAGTTGACAGGCTGGGCAGTGCTTCAACAAATTCCAAATCGGCACCCATGCCTGAACCGGCTAATGATTCAGGCAATCCTCTCCTCTCATTTGTGGCCAGAACGACAGCATCGGCTGTCGCCTCTTCAAAAAAACTGGCTGACCTGAACGACCGGCCAGGCAAAATTAAATATCCGGAAAACGCGCTGGGCCAAAGACTTGAAGTTATCTCAAGAATGATTCGGGCCGGGCTTGATACGCGAGTCTTCTATACCTCTCTTGACGGCTTTGACACGCATGCCAACCAGCTTGCGATTCATGCAGGGCTGCTTGAACAGGTTGGCCAGAGCGTATCGGCGTTTGAGGCAGATATGGCTGATTCTGGTGATCTTGGTCGTGTTTGCGTTCTGGTTTTCAGCGAATTTGGCCGAAGACTCAATGAAAATGCCAGCCTTGGCACTGATCACGGTGCGGCGGCGCCTCTGTTTATCACAGGCCCGCTGGCAAATGCGGGTTTAATTGGCAAGCACCCCAGCATGGAACAGAAAAACCTGAACGATGGCGATGTGATGTTCCACACCGACTTTCGCAGGGTCTATGCCGATATCCTCTCAAACCACCTCGGGGTGAACCCTGAAGTGGTTCTTGGGCCGGGGTTTACAGGGCTTGGTATTCTCAAAAAAGC
>JBJTRR010000117.1:0-1525 GCA_046076185.1 bacterium
AATCAAACGAATAAGATTTCAATAACTCTCAGAAAACATGACTTTCTATGATTATAAGCCTCCTTTATGAATCAATCGTCATCAAAGTTAATTCCGTAGAGATTCATGTAAAACCATCTACGGAATAAATTCGATGACAATCTGGCTCATCCAGGAACTGATTTACACAACAATTTCGTCGAACGAGGGAATGTGTCGCACAAAATCGCCCCTGGGCCATTTCACGACTTCAGCACTGACTTTTGAAGGCCGCGGGCCTTTGGCCGGTTTGGCATCGCCCAGGGCGAATTTCAGGCCTGTCAGGTCGGTGATGCGCGTGACGCTGACTTCATACACCCGAAATTCTGGCAGGTCAAGCACTTCAAGCTGGTTCATCAGGTCGGCCTGCGAGAGCAGATAGGCTTTGGCCTTGACAGCCGTCTGGTTTGTCTCACGGTAATAGATAATCTTCCAGAACTGTTTCGGGATTCGGATGTTGCGGTAAATGGGGTCGGCATCGCCCAGCACAGGGCCGCCCATTACCGTAATCTTCAGATCGTTGACATCAATATCGGCAAAAATGGCGTCTTCAAGCATGCCCCAGATGCCGTTGGCACCCGACTGATTGAACCGAGAGTGCTGGGGCGTGATGTTGGTGTAATAGAACGAATCGATATTGGCTGCGGATGCTTCGGCCGAAGGGCCCCAGATGAGGTCGGCGCGGCGGGCGATGTGGCCTCTGTCGAGATTGTTGTTAGAATAAAGTTCGTCGCCGATCTGTGCCGAAGCAGGCAGACGTGGGTCTTTTTTGAATGAAAGGCCTGTACGGCTGATTTTTTGGATGGCCTTGCCATCGATATTCCAGGCGACCCAGCGGGCGAACCGGCGGGACAGGCTCATGGCCAGCGAAAAATGGGTGTAGTCGATCACCGATTTGCCGTCAACCGCCAGCAGATCTTTGCTGATAGCCGAGTTGGCCGCAGCCGGAAGGGCGATGCTTGAGCCAATGAATGTTGGCGAATAGCCTTTGGATTTGTCAGCCTTGCTGACAACTTTGGGTGCGACTGGCGATATCTGGAGTTTGTCGAAGATGGACGATGCATAGGCCGCCAGGGCGTGGTCGGGGCCATCGCCGGCCTCGCCCGCGAAGTGCATGCCCAGAAGCATGTCTGTCGGCTTGTTTTTACTCACGGCCAGCCAGGCCGAGCCGGAATCGCCACCCAGCGAAATCTGGCCTGAATCGGCCGGTTTTGCGGGGTCGGGGCCGATTTCAAAACAGCCAATTTCCTGCTCGCCGGTGGTGCCACCGTAATCCAGCTTCAGAACGACATGAATACGATTGACCTGGCCGTAAGTGACATTCGTCGTTCGGCCCGACTTCACCACCTTGTCGCCCAGCTCGGGCACGCCCAGCCGGGCGACAGCCAGATTGAGGCCCATGATTTTTGCCTGCAGCGACCGGTCTTCAATTGTGGCAATGGCGCAGTCGCCGGCAATGCCAACATAGCTTCGCTCAAGCGTTCCCATGCGGTTTTGCGAAACGCGG
>JBJTRR010000118.1:0-1062 GCA_046076185.1 bacterium
GCCACCACCCACGGCCTTGCAGGCGATTTCGGTTTCGATTTCAAAGCCGTGTGATTTCAGGCGAACACCGCGGAGAAATTTCTGCCCGAAAAGGCGATAGCCTGAGAGCAGGTCGCCACCCGAGAGGCCCATCAAAAGCCAGAAAGCGAAGCGGATGAGGACATTGCCCAGGCTGCGCACGGGCGTCATCGCACCAAGTTCGGCAACGGGCACGCGGGCGCCGACGGTCATGTCGGCCGTGTCGTCAAAAATGGGCTGGAGCAGATCAAAAACGGCCGAGGCTGGGTAAGTTCCGTCGGCGTCGGTCATGATAACGACATCGCGGTCGGCCAGCTCGGCGAAGATTGCCCTGACGACATAGCCTTTGCCCTGGCGGCCAACGGTTACGACGCGGGCTCCGAATTTGCGGGCAATTTCAGCGGAATCGTCGGTGGAATTGTTGTCGAAGACATAAATATCAGCGTCGGGCAGGGTCTCGTGCCACTGGGCAAGCACTTCCGGCAGGGCCGGGGCTTCATTGTAGCAGGGCAAGGCCACGGCAAGGCGGTATCGGGAAAGATCAGGGCCGGTGGTGGCGTTCATCGGGGTTGGTGAAGTGAGCCCTTCTTAAAGCGTTTGATATCTAGGTGTTACAGTGATGACCGCAGAGATTCGACATAGCTGCGGACTGAGGCAACAATCTCGGCCTGATTTTTGCCGGCCTGGGCGGTGGAATCAACGCGGCGGACGATGGCGCTGCCCACGATGAGGCCATCGGCCACGGGCGAAAGCATGCGCACTTGTTCGGGTTCAGAGATGCCAAAGCCAATGCAGATGGGCAGATCGGTCTGGCTGCGGAGCCAGGCGACATTATCGGCCAGTTCGGGCGGGAGGTCGCGGCGCTCGCCGGTGATGCCCGCGACGGATACGTAGTAAATAAAGCCTGTGGTTGATTTTGCGATGGCCAGGGCACGTTCACGCGGGGTGGTGGGCGTGATGAGCTGAATGAGCTTCAGGCCGCGTGCGGTGGCTTTTTCAAGAAGGCCGGCGGCTTCTTCAACAGGCAGGTCGGGCACGATCAGG
>JBJTRR010000119.1:0-3499 GCA_046076185.1 bacterium
CCAACGACCCGGAATGGTCTATCCGCCTGACCGACGCCACCATAAACGCCTGGCTGGCTGAAAATTCGCTGCAAAGCCTTTCGGCTGAAATTCCGCCGGAAGTCAGTGACCTGCGTATTAAATTTGAGCTGGAACGCATTCGAATTGCATTTCGCTGGTGCGGCCGCCCCGTGCAATCTGTCGTTTCCATCACTCTCAGGCCCGAATTACTGGCCACAAATGAAATTCAAATCGGTATCGAATCCATTCAGGCCGGCGTGTTGCCAATCGGCCTTTCCAGGCTCAAAGAAGTGATCGAAGATGCCATTCCTACCGATGGCGAACAGGTTCAGTGGGTGCAGTCGGCAAGTGTGCCCACATTGAAATTAAAAATCAGCCCGAAACTGGAAAAACGCTTGATCGAGCTGGAAAAAGCCACCATTCTTGACAACGAAATTCGCCTCTCTGGCAAATCACGCAAGATCAAAAAATAATTTCATTTCATTCCGGCTGCCATTTCCATTTCCAGTTATTGCGGGTTGCCATCACGGGCCTGCCGGTTTTCTTGTCAATCGGTATCTCAATCGCAGCCAGTTTCAATTCCCCAGTCAGTTTTTCACCCTTCCGCGATTTCATTTTCATTTTTAATTTCAATTCTTTCCCGGCCGCTGCATCCTCCGTCTCAAATTCTCCCTCAAATACAATCGCCACTCGCCCGCGGCCATCGCTCACTTCGCCTTCATATGTCAAATAAACCCGCCGATGATCCGCCAGCTTCGCCGCCAGCCCCTCAGCCGCCCTCTTGCCCGGCAGGCTGTCAAGAGCCCACGTGGCCAGCCTCTCGGCCGACTCATCCAAATCCACATACATGTCCCAGTGTCTCTCAGGCCAGTCGTGGCTCGCTATCACAATCTTCCCGGTCTTAGCCATCTCAGCACCAGTCCTGGCCACTTGTCTTCTCAATAGGGATCATCCAGTGCCCCTATTCTATAAGAATTCCGAAATCAGGCGACATCAAAAAACAAAAACTGGCTTTTCTATGCGAAAAGCAGCCACTCCTGTAGATAACGACTCAATAAACCCTGATTCGGCCCCGCCCCTGAAATCCACCAAATTTAATGCAAACACCTCAAAACCAGTCTGGCAAAAGTGTATCTCCAATGGAAATACACTTTTTGCTATTTCTACCACTGTCATTTTCATTTCAAAGCGATCAGAATAGCCTTGAAAACCGCCTCTTTTTCATTCGGCGGGGAGTGATACATTATGATAAATTTCCTGCACATCGTCGCAATCGTGCAGCATATTCTGTAATTTCTCGAATGCTGCCACGTCATCGCCGGCCAAAGTCACATTAGCTTGCGGAATAAACGTAATTTCCTGCATGTCAAGCTCAAGGCCCGGGAAGGTTTCCAGCAGGGCTGTCTTGGCTTTGAAAAATTCGGCAGGCGGAGCAAAAATCGTAATGGTGCCGTTCTCGCATTCAACATCTTCCACAGCCACATCGGCCGCGAACATCGCCTCAATCACTTTTTCTTCGTCGTCTCCCTGAAACGAGAGCACTGCCAGGTGAGAGAACGACATCACCACCGAGCCATTGGCCGACAGCTTGGCATCATTCTTGTTAAAACACGTACGAACGTCAGAGATTGTTCGTGTCGGGTTGTCGGTCAGACAATCGACAATGATCAGCGAACCGCCCGGGCCAAAGCCCTCATAACGCATGGCCTGAAAATCTTCTCCGCCCGAACCGGCTGCCTTCTGAATGGCCTTTTCAATGACGTGGCTCGCCACGTTGTCGCGCTTGGCTTTTTCAACAAGGGCCCGCAACGACGGATTGGCGTCCGGGTCGGGCACACCATTCTTGGCTGCCATGTACAACTGTCGGCCATATTTGGAATAAAGTTTCGACTTCTGCGCCGATGTCTTGAAGATCGAGGCCTTGCGCTTCTCGAAAATTCTTCCCATGGGAATTATGCCTTGTTCTTTCAGGTGGCCAGTTGTGAATCAGGGCCCAGAACCCACTGTGCGTCTCGGGTTGCAAAGCCGCTCAATCCGTTTGCATTTGCCAGCATTGTACAGTAAAAGGTGCCCATCACGCCAGATCGGGCTGAATCAAACCATGGCCGCTTAATTCTCGTTCACTGGAGATATTCAGCAGAATACAGCCGAGCCTGAATTCGCAAATTGATTCGATCAATGCAGCACAGGTGCCTGAACCAGTTTCACCAAACCAGAAATTCACCACCGTAAGCAACTTTCATAGAATTAGGACTTTAAAGAATTTACATTACAATAAAATGTGAAAGAGCGGCATGAATAGCTCCAGGCCGCCCCTCGTGGTTGATCAATAACGGTATTGGTCGGTCTTGTAAGGACCTTCCTTGCTCACATGAATGTAAGAAGCCTGTTCGGTCGTCAGTTCGGTCAACTGAACGTCCAGCTTCTTCAATTGCAGGCGGGCAACGTGTTCATCAAGCTTCTTGGGCAGAACATAAACACCGACAGGATATTTGTCGTTATGCTGCCAGAGTTCAATCTGGGCCAGAACCTGATTGGCAAACGACGAGCTCATCACATACGATGGATGTCCCGTGCCGCAGCCAAGGTTCACCAGTCGCCCCTTGGCCAGCAGAATGATCCGCTTGCCGTCAGGGAAGATCACATGATCTACCTGCGGCTTAATTTCTTCCCACTTGTAGTCTTCAAGCGAGGCCACGTCGATTTCATTATCAAAGTGCCCAATATTGCACACAATGGCCTGATTCTTCATCCTGGCCATATGCTCGTGCGTAATCACCTTGTAATTGCCGGTGGCCGTCACAAAGATATCCGCCTTGTCGGCAGCATAATCCATGGTCACCACGCGATAGCCTTCCATCGCGGCCTGAAGGGCACAGATCGGGTCAATTTCAGTCACCCAGACCTGGGCAGACAAAGCACGAAGTGCCTGCGCCGAGCCCTTGCCAACATCACCATAACCCGCCACAACAGCGATCTTGCCGGCGACCATGACATCGGTCGCACGCTTGACACCGTCAACCAGCGACTCACGACAGCCGTAAAGATTGTCGAACTTCGACTTGGTCACCGAATCATTCACATTAATGGCCGGGAACTTCAAGTCGCCACGCTTGTGCATCTGGTAAAGCCGGTGCACGCCTGTTGTGGTCTCTTCCGTCACGCCCTTCACGGCAGCCAGATTTTTGGCATACCAGCCTGGGCTCACGGAAATTCGCTTCTTGATGGCCGCAAAAAGAACACGTTCTTCATCGCTGCCCGGGTTATCCAGCACATGAATATCCGCTTCAGCACGGGCACCCAGGTGCAACAGCAGGGTTGCGTCGCCGCCGTCGTCCAGAATCATGTTCGAGTGGCCACCGTCGGCCCATTCAAAAATCCGGTGGGTGTAATCCCAATATTCTTCCAGCGTTTCGCCCTTATAGGCAAACACAGGAATGCCGGCGTCGGCAATAGCCGCAGCAGCATGATCCTGAGTCGAAAAAATATTGCAAGAAGC
>JBJTRR010000120.1:0-1158 GCA_046076185.1 bacterium
TGGCTTTGGCGAAGGTGTGATAATAGTAGAAGAGGCCCTGCTGGCCCATGCCGGGATTTTCGTCGAGGGTGTAATTTTTACGGATGTAGCCGAGGGCGGCCTGCACGCGCGGGTCGTCTTTTTTCAGGCCGGCATAAATCATGCTTTTCAGGCCGGCGTAGGTCATGCCGGCATAGCTGCGGAAGCCGGTTGCGGCGTCGCCGCCGGCGAAGCTCTGGCCCCCCTTGGCCGGGGTATAAATAAAGCCGCCGTCGTTGACTTTGCCGGCCCAGGGTTCGCTGTTAAATTCGCTTTTCATGTTCTGGCAGCGCGAGACGAAGACGAGGGCCTTTTGCAGGGCGGGGTCGTCAGCGGGCAGGCCGGTGTCGCGAAGTGCTTCAATGAAGAAGGAGGTGTTGGAGAGGTCGGGGCGGTCGTTTGAGCCGCCATAACCGGCGCCGCCAAAGTAGGCATCAGTGCGAGGGCGATTTTCGGTATCGTCCCACTGCCGCTGCTTCAGGAAGGCCTGGCCTTTGGCAATCTGGGTATTATAGAGACCGTCTTTATTGGCCTCGCGGAAGGCGAGAAGGGCGATGCAGGTGGTGTAATTGGCATGGGCTGCCGAGGGGAACCCGCCATTTTCCCGGTCGAGGAATTTTTCAAGGTAGGCAAAGGCCTTTTTCACCAGCGGTTCGTTGGGCGAAACCCGGCCCGACCTGAGCAGTGAGGTGACGACCAGGGCCGTGATTCCGGGCTCTTTGGCTGTTGACCAGCCGCCGTCTTCGCCCTGCCGCCCTTTCAGGAAATCAACCGCCCGGGCCGTCACGGCCTCTTCCTGCCCCCTGGCACCCAGAAGGCCCGCGAAAGGGGCCAGGCAGACCGACCGGAACAAGAGACGCCTTGCAAATTTGAAATCAGCCATTGGAGTTATCCTCAATCATGCTGGAGCACGCTTGCCCTGAGAGACGTTTTCGAATCAGTGCATTTTAACGCGATTCGCCAAAGATTGAAAGTGGCATGCAAAAGCCTGTTTTTCAGAAGGCGAAATGAATTTAACAACTAATCATATAATAAACTGTTATATGAAGAATCGAAATGCCCTGATTCTGATTTTTCGTGAAATACAAGATATATTTATATACACATATAAATTTTTTACTCTGTATGAATTGTGTTCCC
>JBJTRR010000121.1:0-1548 GCA_046076185.1 bacterium
TCTGAAAATGTCGGACATTTTCCAGAGAACACTGAACCACAGCGGGCGATTATCAAATGCATAGTAAAGGTAAACCAGAAAAGGTGCGCCAGCCTTCAGTTTCCTGACACAATTGGCCAGCCCAGACGCCGTATCAGGAACATGGTGGAGAACGCCCAGACTATAGCCAAAATCCATGGAATCATCATCAAGTGGTATATTCGATACGCTGGCACAAATAAACTCAACATTTGCAAGATCAGCCAGATTTTTTTTGGCTACAGAAAGAGCATTTTGACTGGCATCAATGCAAACCAGCTTTCCGACACGTTCAGAAACAAATCTTGCCCATCGGCCACTGCCGCAACCCAGGTCAAATCCCTGAGCGTCTTTACCAAGCTGCGACCAGGGAAAAATAGAAAAGTATTCTTCGAAATAAGAATTAAATTCTTCTTTAGAAAGTTCGCTCTGGTCGAACCTTGACCACTCCAGCCCGAAATCTTCAACAACCTTGGCCACTTCGTTGATTTTTTTGGAATCAGATTGTTCTGGCATTTTTTAAGTCGGTGGTGTTGGCTGGATTGATCTGTTGATTCTTTGACAGGAGCCAATTCCTTACGAGGAAACGACTCGAAAAATCGATTTATTCATTATGATAACATAGACAACTCAGAATACTGAATGGATCAAAAAAACAGATGCAAATGGAAAACAGAAACAGTAAACCCAAAAGTATTCTTCTGGTCTGTCCATACACCGAAGGTGTTGCGCCTGGGCAGCGGCTGAAATATGAGCAATATCTGGAATACCTTAAAAATCAGGGCTACTCGATAAAAATCAGCCCGTTTGTGAACAGGCGATTCTGGTCGATCCTTTACCAGCCAGGTCATTTTCCTGAAAAAGTGTTCTGGACACTGGTCGGAATAATTCGCCGAATTTTGCTGATGCCCACATTGCCGTTTTATGACGGTATCTTCATCTTCCATTCGGTTTTGCCCCTGGGCCCTGCCCTTTTTGAGCGGATTTATGCCTGGCTCAATCCCCGCCTGATTTACGATATCGACGATATGATCCACCTGGCCCATTCCAGCCAGGCAAATCGTTTTGTGAAGTGGCTTAAGGGGTCGTCGCGCATCACTCACCTGATGAAAAAAGCTAGGCACATCATCACCTGCACACCCGCACTAGATGAATTTGCCCGTAAATTTAACCAGAACACCACAGACATCTCTTCAACCATCAATACCAAAACATATCAGCCAGTCAATTCCTACGAAAATAATCCCAAATGGCCTGTCACGCTGGGCTGGAGTGGTAGCCACAGCACCGAAAAATATCTATCGATTCTGACAAAAGTTTTACAGGAAACAGCAAAGCTTCGCAAAATTCGGCTTCTGGTGATCGGCAGCGGCAAATTCACCATGCCGGGCGTGCAAGTTCAGCCCATCGCCTGGCAGTCAGCCACCGAAGTGGCCGACCTTCAGCAGATTGACATTGGGCTCTATCCCCTGCCCGACGACCCCTGGGTTTATGGCAAAAGTGGCCTGAAAGCCCTGCAATATATGGCCC
>JBJTRR010000122.1:0-4748 GCA_046076185.1 bacterium
TCAATCACGCGGAAGCTTCATTGTGCAGGCAATGAAGCTTCCGTTGTTTTTTGACTCGTCTCAAACGGATTGCATCTGCTAAAGGGGGATTCCAAGGTGATTAATCGGAGATTGCTCGGTCTGCTCACTCTGTCAGTTTTCATCGTGAGTGGCTGCGGTGGTGATGGTCTTCCAAAACGCTATAAAGTCAGCGGCAAAGTCACATATAAAGGTGCACCTGTTGCCAAGGGCACGGTTTCATTCTATCCCGTTAAGTCCAGTGGCGAAAATCCTGGTGGCTTCGGCAATATTGTTGACGGCTATTACTCCCTGACCACCTTCAAAGATGGCGACGGCGCACTTCCTGGTGAATATGAAGTCTCCATCGACTCTCGTGAAGTTGACCTGAAGGAAGCTGAGAAAAGAGCCGGTGGCGGTGCCATGCGGCAGGACGACGTGGCCAAGGCCAACGCAAAAGCCAAATTACTCATCCCGAAAAAATATACCGAAACCGCGACCTCTGGCCTCAAGGCTACGGTCAAGACCAGCTCGAACTCCTTCGACTTCGAACTGCAGGACTGATTCTGTCCCGGTTTCATGTCTGAACCAATCCAAACTCTCATCATTTTCGATGAGAGTTTTTTTATTTCTTCGCCCGAAGCATAAAATTTCTCAAGACATCGGGCCGATGAAGGTTTATAATATTTTTATCTCAAAATCTCCAACTCGTTACCAGTCATTAAGGGTTTCTCATATGTCCATGTTCTATCCCTGCGGCAAGCTCTCGCGTCGCGCTCTTCTGGCCGGCATGTCCACTCTGCCGATCATAGGCGCCACACAGCACATTTCGGCCTCAGAAGCCAAATCGCTCAAGGATCCTCTCTTTGATAAATCCAGGCTTGGCCTTCCCGGCCCTTTCCCTGGCCGAGTGATCGAAGCCAAGAACCCGCTGCTTATCCAGAATGGCAAGCGCAGCAGGGATGCCATCAAAGCCACCCTCGACCGCGGCATGAAAGAACTCACCGGCGCTGACGACGGTGTCGAAGCCTGGCGCAGCTTCTTTGAACCTGGCGACGTTGTCGGCATCAAGGTGGTTCCCAACGGCCACCCGCAGCACCCCACCTCGCCCGAACTCGTTCTTGAAGTCATTGAATGCCTCAAGTCGGCCGGTGTCAAAACCACCGACATGTTCGTCTATGACCGTTACAAGAGCGAATTCATGGCCGCCGGCTATCAAAACATACTGCCGAAGGAAGTTCGCTGGGGTGGCCTCACGCCAGGCGGCGGCCCACAGACCCTTCTGCTTGACGAAGAGCACAAAAAAGACCCGATCGCCGGCTATGACCGCGACGAATTTGTCCAGATGAACCTCATCGACAACGGCGGCGACCCTAAGGACGACCGCAACTTCCGCTCGCACCTTGGCCTTTTTGTCACCAAGGTCGTCAATAAAATTGTCGCCCTGCCTTGCCTCAAGGATCACGGCTCGGCTGGTGTCACCGGCGCC
Organism: bacterium; assembly: GCA_046076185.1. Taxonomy (GTDB): domain Bacteria; phylum Planctomycetota; class Planctomycetia; order Isosphaerales; family Isosphaeraceae; genus QWQI01. Next base: position 1,487 of record JBJTRR010000122.1, read on the forward strand.
CTCAAAAACATGAGCCACGGCTCGGTCAATAACGTCGCCCGGTCACACGGCACGCCCGGCACCAATGTCTGCAACCAGTTCATCCCTGAAGTGGTCAGCCACCCCGTCATCCGCAAAAAGTTCGTCCTGCAGATTATGGACGGCATTCGCGGCATCTATCAGAAGGGCCCGTTCGGCAACATCCCTGAATTCGCCTGGGATTACAACGCCCTCTTCTTCGCCACCGACCCCGTCGCCATGGATCACGTCGAATGGCAGATCATCGACGCCAAGCGTAAAGAAAAAGGCCTGCCGCCCGTCGCTTCCACCGGCCGTCTGGCCATGGATCCGCTCGGCACCGAAGGCTTCGACGTCCGTCAGCCTCAGCACATCGCCCTCGCCGGCGCTCTGGGCCTTGGCCTCTTCGACTTCAAGTCGCCCCGCGGCCGCCGCGCTTCAATCGATCATCAGGTCATCAAAATTTCCTGATCGATCCTGACCCATCCGAATCTCCGCCCCTCAAGGCTATCTCATCAGCACCCGGCCCCAGCCGAGTGCTGATGCTTTTATCTCCTATAACCGCTGCCATGACCAAGCGCCACTGGCTTTATCTCCTTCTGGCTCTGTTTCCTGTCGCGTTCGGCATCGCCGTTTTACTTCAGTCAATGGGTAGCCCGGCCAGTCAGAAGTTTGAACAGCTTCTGATCGATCGCCAGTTCGAGAAGGCCCGCACGGAAATCAACCGTATCCTGAAGTCAGATCAGGGCTATGCCGAAGCCATGTTCCAGCTCGCCCGGCTGGAACTCGCTGAAGACCACCCAGAATCCGCCATCGACGCCATCGAAGAAGCCGCCCGGCTCAACTACAACACCCGTCAGATTGAAATTCTCCGTGGTCTCGTCTTCGCCCGTGGCGGCAAATATCCGGAAGCCCTCAAAATCCTCGTCCCGGCCTATCTGAACCATGAAAAACCCGAAGCCGAAATCGCCGAAGGCCTGGCCCGGGTTTATCTCGCCCAGTTTCAGGCCACCCAGGCCCGCAAGGCTATCGAATCATGGAAAATCGCTTCGCCCAACGACGACCGTCCCTACCTCTTCCTTAATGAAATTGAAGACCGCTCGGGCACCGATGCCGCCACCCGAATCGCCAATTATCTTGCCGCCCTCAATCGCAACCCCGGCCGATTTGAAACCCACGAAAAACTCGCCTCCCTTTATCTCGACGACAACCAGCTTGATAATGCACGAAATGAATTTCTGAAATGCCTTGAAATCAAACCAAACCATCTTCCCAGCCGCATCGGCATGGCCCGGGTCGCACTCAAGCAGGGCAATCAGGCCGAAGCGGAAACCATTCTGAACGAAGTCCTCAGCAAAGACCCCAACTCCATTTTCGCCCTGTCGGAACTCTCGCAGATCGAACTTCAAAAAGGCAGCGTTGAAACCGCCGTTGCCCATCTCAAAAAAGCCGTTGAAATCTCTCCCTTCACATCAGAACTTGTTTATAAATACGCCCAGGCCTTGAAGCTGGCCGGCAATGCCAGCCTCTCCAAATCCATGCTCGACCGTTCCAACCAGCTCAAAACCGAAGAAGCCCGCATGGACGAAATTCGCAAACTGCTCGTCAGCGAGCCAAACAACATCGCCATTCGCATCGAAGCCGCCATCTGGCTCATTAACCACGGCCACGAAGCCGAGGGCCTGCAGTGGGCCAACCTTGTTCTTAATAAACAACCCGGCGAACCGCAGCTCTGCCAGTTTCTTGCCACCTACTTTGAAACCAAAAAAGACTTCGGCCTCGCCAATTATTATAAATCAATCATCCGAAAGTAATTCTTTTTTACAACCATAGTGTGGCAGACCCCTTCCTGCCACCTCACTGCCGGGCACTAGTCACACCAGCTCTGCCAGTGGCTTCGAATTCGCATCAACCAGTGTCTGCGGCCGACCCTCGATGTCGTTGATGGAAGTCGTTTCCACATCAATACCCAAATGATTGTAAAGCGTGGCATAAACTTCGCCAAATGTCACAGGCCTTGCCACCGCCTGGCCGGCAATTTTATCGGTCGAGCCAATCACCTGCCCGTGCCTCATCCTGCCGCCAGCCATAATTGCCATATTCACCTGCGGCCAGTGGTCGCGGCCCACTTGGCCACTGATCTTTGGCGTCCGCCCGAATTCACCCATCACAATCACAGCACAATCGTCAGACAGGCCCCGCAGGTGCAGGTCTTCCACCATGGCACTCAGGCACTGGTCAAAAATCGGGAAATCTTCTTCCTCCCGCTTGAAAATCTCGTTCCCCTTGCCGCCGTGCCAGTCCCACTTGCTATAATTCAATGTCACCACACGCACACCGGCCTCAACCAGTCGCCGGGCCATCAGCATGCTCTGCGGCACGCGTGGCGCACCATTTTCATCAATAAATATCTTCGTATTGCCCGTGCCATAACGCGCCACCCTGCGCGGATCTTCCTGCGACAAATCCAGCGCATTGGCCACTTTTGAACTTGTCAGAAGGCTGAAGGCCTGCGAATTAAACGGATCCATGCCATTCGGCAACCCGCTTTCGTCAGCCCATTGCCGAACCCTGTCCATCCGCCCCATCAGCGACTTGCGGTCCAACAGCCGATCAACCGAAATTTCCCGAACACCCAGCTCCTTGCGGCCAGGGTCAATCGGCCGGTAAGGCTGGCGTGCCGCCCCCAGAAAACCTGGCCCCGGCTCGTTATAAGGCGGATGCGTGCAGGGGTAACACAGGCTGATAAAGGCCGGCACCGCAGGTTCAACCGGCCCCTGAAGATTCGCCACCACCGAGCCAAACTGGGGCCAGTCGCCACCCGGCTTCGGCTTTCGCGGGTCTCTTCCATTAAACACCTGAATCGCGTCGTGGTCGGCCTGATTGCCCACCAGCGACCTGATGATCGTAAATTTGTCCATCATCCCGGCCAGCCGGGGGAATGCCTCGCAAATGTCCATGCCCGGCACGTTTGTCGGAATCGGCTTCCACGGCCCCCTGATCTCGGCAGGGGCACCAGGCTTCAGGTCAAACATGTCCTGATGCGGCGGCCCGCCTACCAGATAAATCAAAATGACAGATTTTGTCGAACCCCTGATGCCCGCCTTCGCTTCGCTTTCTAACAAACCTGAAAGCGATAGACCGCCGACACCCAGCGAACCAATCCGGAGAAACCCGCGACGTGACGGATGTGTGGGGTGCATCATCTGATTCACCTTCGAGAAAATCGGTGAAAGGGAAGGGCAGGGGCACGAACTGGCAGATA
>JBJTRR010000123.1:0-8035 GCA_046076185.1 bacterium
GCACCGGCTGGGACACGCACTGGGATCACTTCCCCAGAATGAAGGACGAACTGCTGCCAGGCCTTGACATGGCGCTTTCGGGGCTGATCGCCGACCTTGACCGCCGCGGCATGCTAGATGACACGCTGGTGCTGCTGCAGTCGGAACATGGCCGCACGCCCCAGATAGCCATGGGCACGAAGGGTGGCGGCCGCGACCACTGGAGCCGCTGCTATAGCATTGTGATGGCCGGGGCGGGCATTAAGCGGGCGAATGTGATTGGCCGGAGCGACTCGATTGCCGGCACGGTGGTTGATAACCCCATTTCGCCCAAGGATGTTATGGCAACCACGCTGCACCTGATGGGGCACGACCCGACATCGGTGATTTATGACCGCCAGAACCGGCCGCTGGAACTGGTGCCGGAATCACGAATTCTGGCGGAAGTCTTGGCTTGATATTAACTTCTGGTGATCGCCCGGATATGTTTCGGGCGATTTTTCGCATCATCTGACGGCACTGCAACCGGGCTTTCCCAACCATGACTGAGAACATTCCGCCGCTGGACGTGGCCAAAGAGCCCTATATTGACGCCCACAGCCATGTGTGGACACCCGACCTCGCGAAATATCCGCTGGCTGCGGCGTTCAAAAAGTCAGACATGCAGCCCCCCTCGTTCACGGCCGAAGAGCTTTTCAGCCACTGCCGACCGGTGGGTGTTGGCCGCGTAAACCTTATCCAGATGAGCTATTACGAATTCGACAATTCGTACATGCTTGATATGATCGCCAAATATCCTGACCGATTTGTGGGTACAGGCATTGTTGACCCGCTTGGCCCCGCCCCCGACCGTGCCATGCGGGCCCTTAAGTCGAAGGGTGTGGTGGCTTTCCGCATTACGCCGGGGTACGCAAAACAGCCTTCGGAGAAGTGGCTTCAGCCGCAGGGTTTTCATCTGATGTTTGACGAAGCAGCGAAGTCCGGGCAGGTCATTTCGTGCCTGATCGACCCAACCTGCTTCGCCGAAGTGGATCGTATGGCCAGCCTTCACCCCAATGCCCCGGTGATTATCGACCACTTTGGGCGAATTGGCGTGACCGGAAAGATTGAGCCGGCCGAGGTGAAGGCGCTTTGTAACCTGGCCCGCCACAAGAATATGTATGTGAAAATCGGGGCTTATTATGCCCTTGGCGAGAAAATGCCGCCTTATACCGACCTGATTCCGATGATTTGCGAGCTTCTCACAGCCTATGGCTCAAGCCGACTGATGTGGGAGAGCGATTGCCCGTTTCAGGTGGTGAGCCACACTTATAAAGACTCGATTTCACTGGTGACTGAGCGGCTCGACTTCCTGACCGACTCGCAGCGGGCCGATATTCTGGGCAAGACGGCCGAGCGGTTGCTTTTCAAAAAACTCACCTGACGAATATTACACTGAAAGACTTCTACCATGAAGACTTACAAAGCCTGTGTGATTGGCCATACCACGCGTGGCGATTATGGCCACAGCCTTGAACTGGCTTTGCTGGGCCAGCCGGGCATTGAAGTGGTGGCCGTGGCCGACCCTGACGCTGCCGGCCGTGCCAAGGCAGCCGCCCGGCTGAAGGTGGATCATGCCTATGCCGACTATCGCGAGATGATCGAAAAGCATCGCCCGCAACTGGTTGCGATCTGCCCGCGATTTCTCGATGGTCACAAAAAGGCGATTGAAACCTGCGCCGAGTTTGGGGCCCACGTCTTTTGTGAGAAGCCTTTGTGTCCTGATCTGGCCGAAGCCGATTCGATTGTGGCGACCTGCGAAAAGCACCATATCAAGCTGGCCATGGCCATGCAGTCGCGTTATTCGCCGAACTGGGACAGGGTGCTTGAGCTGGTCAATTCCGGCAAGATTGGCGAACTTCTGGAAGTGCGCACCCGGGGCAAGGAAGACCATCGCGGCGGCGGCGAAGACCTGATGGTGCTTGGTATTCACCTGATGGATCTGATGCGTGGGCTTCTGGGCGATGCCTCGTATTGCTTTGCCCGTGTGAGCGACCGTGGCCAAAGCCTTTCTGCCGAACATGTTCGGATTGGTGCCGAGGGCATTGGGCCACTGGCCGGCGACCGGATTGATGCGATGTATGGTTTTGCGAAAAGCCCGGCGGTGGCATACTTTGCATCATCGCGGCCGAAAGACGCTGCCGACCGCAATAAGCGGTTCAGCAACTTCATTTACGGCACCAAGGGCGTGATTGAAATTCGCCACGGCTGGCTGGGGCCGACCTTCTGGCTGGGAGAACCAAGCTGGACAAATGCCGACCGTAAAACCGAGTGGAGAAAAATCAGCTCGAACGGCGTCGATAAGCCGGAAACACTGCCCACAGCCGGCGGCCTTCATGAAGGTAATGTGCTGATTATCAAAGACCTGATCAGGGCCATTGAAACCGACACCCAGCCCAAGGTTTCGGTCTATGACGGCCGTGCGGCCCTTGAGATGATTCTGGCGGTTTATGACTCGGCCCGCAAGAACGCCCCAGTGGCTTTGCCAATGATTGACCGGGCCCAGCACCCGCTGAAAAACCTGAATCTTGCTGCGAATAAAGCCGCCAGCCGCTGATGCCAGGCCCAGCTGATTGGGAGCTGGCTGTGCTTGAGCAGCCCGAGCTTGCTGAAGTTGTTTCGCAACTTGTTGCAGAATCAGAGATTAGCCTAAACACGACCGAGTCGCTTCGGCGTCGGTTCGGCCGTGAAATGGCGGAAGCGATTCTACGGCTGGCGACGAGCCGGCGAAAAGCGGCTGGAAAATTGCCCCAAAGCGAGCGGCTCTGGCTTGACCCTGTGAGGGTTGAGCAGGCGACGCACCAGCTTGTGGCGAACCATAAAGCCCGGCGATTTAAGGGATTGGCTGTAGCCGATATCTGCTGTGGCGTGGGCGGCGATAGTCTGGCACTGGCCGGGGAAGCCACGGCCGTGGTGAGTGTTGATCGTGACCGGGATGCACTCAGGCGACTTTATTATAATGCCCGGGTATTGGGCCTGGGGTCGCAAATCCTTCTGGTTCAGGGTGATGCAAACAGAGATCTGATTGATGGGCGGGTGGCTGTGCATATCGACCCGGATCGTCGTGCGGCAGACCGGGGTGGGAGGCCGAGTTTTTCACTTGACGCCTGTCAGCCGTCACTCCAGACATTATTAGCGTATATGACGGCTCACAACGGCGGCGCGATCAAGCTGAGCCCTGGCTCGGATTTTCAGTTGCTTGAAACGAAGGCCAACGCCATGGGAATTCGTACCGAGACGGAGATTATCAGCCTCTCAGGCGAATGTCGTGAGGCCACGGTCTGGTTTGGCCAGTTGGCGGGCAATGATCCAAGGCGGGCGACGATCTTGCCAGGTACTTTTGGTCTGGCCGGTGAGCCGGAAATTAAAGGTCTGCATGCCGTGGAAGCAAAGCCGGGTGACTGGCTTTTTGAGGTGGATACGGCGATTGTCAGGGCTGGGCTGGCTGTGAAATTGGCGAAGCAGAATCAGCTTGGTGCCCTGACACCTGACGGAGCATGGCTAACAGGCGATGACGAATGTCATGGCATTGTAGGCTCCGTTCAGCGATTTCAGGTGATTGAAAGCACAAACGCCGACCGGCGAGCCGTGCGCGAGATGCTGAGAAAAATAGGCTGGGGGGCGGCTGTGGTGAAAACGAGGGGCCGCCTGAATGCCAGCGAGGTGCAGAAATGGCTTGATGCCAAACCATCCGGGCAGACGGCCCTGACGCTGATCATGATCAACCTGCCTGGAAAGCCGTCAAAAGCAATTGCCGCCATAAGACGAATATCGTAAATCGAACGACCGTTATTTTTTCTCGGCCTTGGGTGGTTCGGTCTTGGCAGGTGTGGCCAGAATGGTCAGCCAGATATGCTCAAGGCCAAGTCGTTTGCCTTTTTCGCCATTGATCGAAACCGGAACTGGTTTTCCGGAGTTGTCTTTGATCTGAAAGCGAATCGGGCCTGAAAATTCACCGATCTGTTTGACCTGGTCGGCAGTCAGATTGACTTCGTATTTCAGGCTGTTAAGGCCAGCGCCAGTGGGGCCCCGGCGGCGACGCCCCTGGCCCTTGGTTTGGGCTGGTGCGGCTGTGGCGGCAGCTTCAGTGGCCTTGAGTGCAGGAAACCCATTGGGCAGGCCAATAAATTCGACTTTCAGCGGTGTTTCAAGATCCGAACGTTTGTCGTAATTGATGGCCAGTTCGGTTTTTTCGCCGGATTTCAGAGTCAGGTTCGTAACACTGATCTGGGCTTCCGGTTCAATGCCTTCACGCGTGCATTCAACACCATAGTACATGCGAAGGCCCGAGCGACCATGAAGATCGCTGATGGCAAGCCTGTAGAGACCGTCGTTGGGGGGTGTCCAGGTCAGTTCCAGGTCGCGGGTGTTATTGCCGGAATCATCCTGCTCTTGTACGACCTGACCTTTTTCGTCGCGGATGGTCAGCACAGGGTCGAGAAGCGATTCCCACTGCCTTGCGAAGACGCGCAAGACAATGGTCTCGCCCTTTATGGCCTGAATCGGATAGATATGACTTTCGTCAAGCTCATCGATCGTTCCTGTCAGCATCACCGGGAACTGGCTGATTGTAGGCTGGGTCAAACGATTGTAGGAAATAACGGGGAATTCCGTTCGTGGAACGACCATCGGCTCTGAATTTTCGGGCATCGCAACAAGATAGCCTGAAATATTGCCCGTAGGGAGAAGTCCGGCGGATGCGGACTCAGAGAGATTCCAGCCTGACGGTATCAGGCTGGCTGAATTGCCGCTTGCGACAATGGTCGCTGCGTGATCCATCGTTTCGCTGGTTGAAATCATCAGGCGGTAAATATATGTGGATCCACCAGCAAAATTGATTGTGGAATTGGGCTCGGAGGGGAACGAGAAAACCCGCACAATGACTTCTGTCGATTGCTGGGCTTTCCAAGTGATTTCTGGGTCAACACCGCGGGCGTCGTCATTATGGGTCAGGACAAAACCTTTTTTATCGACAATCTGGAGGGTGCCGTCCATCGGCGAGCCCAGGTGGCGATTGGCTTCAAGCCTTGCGACCAGCGTCGATCCGGCAGGCACCTTCACCAGAAAACCGTCGATGTCGCCGTTTTTCTCAAGCCGGCCATGGACCTGTGCCGAACTTCCCAGCCGGTGGAGGGCGACAGGGGTGGCCTGGGCGGGGCCATTGTTTGGCTCTGTTTCAGCGAAATTCGGCAAGTCGTCAACCCATATCGGAATCGGGTTGGTTACGCCTTCCTTGTTGTAGAGTCGAACTGTATGCCAGCCCGGGCGGCAGCCTGGTGAGGCTTCCACCAGAAACTGGCCGGGTTTTGGCCCCTGAGTGATTTTCAGCCGGTCGTCGTCAACCCAGATTTTCGCGTCGGTACCGGGGCTACCTTCAGCCGAGACGAGAACCGGAAAACCACCTCGCGTTACTGCCGAAGGGAATAAATGAGTGACTGCCGGCGCAGCGGCCACGAGTTGAAGGCCGAGCAAGGCGATGGTGGCACAGATCATAAATTGAGCCTGCTATAGTAGCCTTGCCGGTCAGGCCATCAGTTCCGAGATTGGGGTCGGGTCGCTTACCAGGTGGGTTGGACGCCCCTGAGGTGTGTAGAGGATGGTGTTGGGGTCGATGCCAAGTTTACGATAGATCGTAGATGCAAAATTTTCGGGTGAAAGCACCCGCTCCACTGCGGAATATCCCCTCGGGTCGGTAGCACCAACCACCTGCCCACCGGGCGTGCCACAGCCGGCGAACATGACTGACATGGCACTCGACCAATGGTCGCGACCACCATCCTTGTTGATTTGAGGCGTCCGCCCGAATTCGCCCAGCACAATGACAAGCGTGGTATCAAGCAGGCCCCGCTCGTCAAGATCCTGAATCATTGTCGCAATCGTCTGATCAAACGAAGGCAGGCGTTTTTTGAGCGACGGGAAGAGATTGGTGTGATGATCCCAGCCGCCTTCGTAAAGGGTGATGAATGGTACGCCGGCTTCGACCAGTCGGCGAGCCAGAAGGGCACGCTGGCCCAGGGAATTTCGTCCGTAGCGATCGCGTACTCTGGCTGGCTCACGACCAATATCAAAGGCTGATTGGGCCTGTGGGCTTGTCACAAGATCATACCCCTGCTGAACATAGGAGTCTTGCGACAGAGCCGGGTCGCCGGTGGCCGGGTCGCTGAAGCGGGCCAGCGTGTCAAGGTCGGCTCGTAACGACCTGCGGTTTTCAAAGCGTCCTTCCGTCAGGCTACCGGGCAGGGCCACGTCACGCACCCGGAATCTCTCACGGTTAGGGTCGTCGCCCACCACAAACGGAGCATATTTGGCACCCAGGAAATTCGGGCCGCCCGAACGACTCATCGAGGGCATTGAGAAATAGCCGGGCAGGGCACCCAGTTCTTCCCGACGCATGTACGAGACAGTTGAGCCGAGGCTTGGGTGGAAGCTCACGAAAGCGCCGCAGCCTACCGGAATTCGAGGAGGGGCACCGGTCATCATATAGTGGTTGCCGGCCCCATGGTTGCCCTGGTTGTGACAGATAGACCGGACGATGGAGAGTTTGTCGGCAATTCCAGCCAGTTGTTTCAGTTCCTGGCTGTAGTAAATGCCTGGAACGGCGGTTTGAATCGGGTTGAATTCGCCCCTGATCTCTTTGGGAGCATCTGGCTTGGGGTCGAAGGTTTCATAGTGCGTCGGACCACCATCAAGCCAGACGAGGATACAGGACGTCGGCTGTGAGGCGATTGCCTTTGGTCTGGCAATGGTCGAAGGAATGTGGGCAGCGGGAACGCTGGATGCATTTTCGGCGGCCAGGGCACGCAGCCGCAGAAGGTCGGAAAAACCCAAGCCCATGGCCGCTGAAAGCCCCAGTTTCAGGCAGTCACGCCGGCCAACCCGCTCGCAGTTATAGTGAAGTGCCATGATTCGTATCCCTTCCTTTGTTAATTCTTCAGCACGAATTCGGCTGTGTTCAAAAGGGCCCAGAGAATGTCTTCGACGGCCTGTCGCCTGGCTTTCGTGCCCGGTTTCAGCGATTCAGGATCAGCAAAAAGCGATTTTGCCCGGGCCAGTTCAGGCGGTGCCGGCATCCGGGAAAAACAGTAGAGATAGATTTCTTCAATGATCGCATCAGGCGACTTGTCGGATTTTGCCAGCTCCGTCACCCGGCCATCATCAGCCTGTAGCTTTTCCTGAAGATTGGGAGCGTTCATCAGGTGTAGGGCCTGAGTCACAGAACCTTCCGGCAATCGCTCGCAGGGTGGGTCCTGATTTGGGTCAGGCCGGCCGAATGTGTCAAGAAAAACATTGGGCGTTCGGAATGTCCAGAGAGCCGCAGCCCGTGTGCCCGGTGCGGCACCACCGAAGTTTTCAGGCACTGCCGTGATATCGCAGACGGCGTCGAGCAGTGTCTCAGCCTTCAGGCGGGTGCGGTAATGACGCGAGAAAAAACGGGTGTCGCCGCGGTTTCGCTCAACCGGCTGGCTGGAAAGACCATAAACATAACTGGTGGTTATCTTTCGGATCAGGTGCTTCAGGTCGTGGCCTGTGGCCCGGAAATCTTTTGCCAGCCAATTTAAAAGCTCGGGATTTGATGCCGGATTGGTCGCACGGATGTCGTCGACAGGCTCAACAATGCCACGGCCCATCAGTTCGGCCCAGACCCGGTTGGCAATCACCTGACCGAAATAAGGATTTTCCGGGGCGGTTACCCATTTCGCAAAATCCTTGCGAAGATCGGGCTTGCTTGCGGAAGTTGCCGGTTTGCCGCTGGATGACGCCCCGTTGACCCAGTCGAAAAGAGGCTTGGCTTCAACCGTTTCACCAGTTCTAGGGTGAGAAACCTTGCCGGAATCGCCTGAATAAACGACTTCTTCGCTGCCGGAAATCGGTGGTGAAAGCCCTGTACCCTTGCGTTTGATCTGGGCGAAGTGGGCGGCGAGGCCATAAAAATCTTCCTGCGACCAGACTTCAAAGGGGTGGTGGTGGCACTTGGCACATTCCAGACGGATGCCCAGAAAGAGCTGACTGACAACAG
>JBJTRR010000124.1:0-1101 GCA_046076185.1 bacterium
GCAGTGGCTGAGGCAGCACACCAGCAGCCAGATGTCGGCCATACAGGCCCGGCTTGATCAGCTTATGGTCGATCGGCCCCGGCGTAATATCCTGCGACGCCAGCCAATCTGAGCGAGGCAACCATGCAGATTGTGATTACCGGCGACGGTAGCCTGAAATGCATTTACAGCGATCTGCTGGATCTACATAAGATTGGCAGGCTGCAGATCAGGCGTGGGAGCCATGTTGAGCCAACGGCAGAAGGCTTTTGGCAGGTGGATCTTTCACCCGTCAAAGGACCGACACTTGGCCCTTACCGCAAACGACAGGAAGCCCTGGAAGCGGAAACCAAGTGGCTTGAAGAGAGCTGGCTGTAAAAGGCTTGCTGAACATAACCGGAAACTACCAAAGGTCGCCCATGTGTAGGGGCGGCCTTTTTTTGAATCTACAACCTGAGAGAAAAGCCATGAACCAGCGAAATATCAACAGTGCCGTAGCCAGAGCAACAGGCGAGAACATGCGAAGTATCAGGCGGATGGGCTTTACGATCGCGGATCCATCGGTGGTTAAGCATGACCCGGAACCGCCGATTGTGTATGCCCGGACGATTGACTGGGACGATTTTTACCGAAGGCAGACGGGAGCCATCAACCTGCAAAGGCCACGCAAACGGCTGGCCTGAGGTGGGTGATTGAAAAGGGACAAGCACAGAGAGCTAGAACAATAGAGGAGCAACTGCGATGGGTATGAAAATCAGTGTCGGTTTGCAGAAGAAGGTGGGCCAGGCGAATTATGGTTCGCTGGGTGCCTCGTGCCATGTCGAGTTTGAGATCGATGCGGCGATGATTGAAAACAACCTGGAGGGCTTCCATGACAGAGTCAACGGAGCTTACCAGGCATGCCGCCAGGCGGTGAATGCCCAGCTGAGACAACAGCAGGAAGCCGGTAACACCGGGGCACCGGCAGAGAGCCGTAAGCCACCACAGGAAAGCCCGTCCCGAGCCATAGCAGACCGGGGTGGCAGCGTAACACCCAACCAGCTCAAGGCAATCTATGCGATTTACAAACGACTGAGGCTGAACCCGCAACTACTGGTGAACGAGCGGTTTGACTGCCATGTG
>JBJTRR010000125.1:0-2329 GCA_046076185.1 bacterium
AAGCAGAACGCCGGCATCTGACAATTGATTTAAAAATAGCAAAAGAGCCGGGAATTGGCTTCCCGGCTCTTTTTGAGTTTAAGTTGATATCAACCAATCAGATTTTCGGATTGGTTTTACGCAGGTAGTTTGTCACGTTCCAAAGAGCGAACGTGGAATTCATCTTCTTGTTCGTCGGGAATGGCCGCCCCAGTGCATTGAAATTGCCGGTCGGTATTCGCGTGAACTTCGCCGGCGATTCGGCAGGCGTGCTTGGCACATATGGCGGAGCAACCGGCCCTCGGTTCACATTCGTCTTGAAGGCGTAGAAGGCCACGTTCGGGGCATCTGGCGACACACCAGAATTATCGATCGAGCCCTCAATCTTGGCATCGACCTTGCCGCCACCCAGGGCCATGGCATTTGCTGAATCATAGGAACCATTATTCGGTTGATATGAAGCGGCAAAGATAGAATCAATCACGTTACCGGCAATCTGTGCGTTAATCGCACCGCCCAGATCAGCCTTGGAATCGGTCTGGGCCGATTGCTGACGGAACTCAGCCTGAAGGTTTTGATTCACACCGGCCAGAATTGTGGAATTAATCACATCACCACCGCTACGGAAGTAGCCCATCTGTCGCGTTGTCGTAACTTCCGAACCAACGGCACCCCGGGCCATTTCCAGACGGCTCATCGTGTGTGCATGAATCGTCACTGTGTCCATACCAAGGCCAAACTGAGCATAGCGGATACCGCTCACACCAAGGCCAAATACGTTTTTGGTTTCACCGCCAATGTTAAATCGGCGAATGCTTGTGCCCGACTGGGCACCGAAGTTGGTGGCATTATTTCGCACCATAACTTGACCAATGGCCCCAACAACACTCTGCTGAATGGCTTGGCCGAGATACTCACCAGACGACCTGACGACTGTGCCACCACCGCCAATATATCCAGTGGATGCAATTTCAGGGTTACCACCGATTTCATTGGCCTGAAATGCGTTAATCCGGCCGATGGCTTCAAGGTCGATTTCGTCGTTCACCGGCTGTGCAGCAGTCGCACCGGCCTTGGCAGCACTTACAAATTTGTCAACGTAAATACTGGTGCCAAGATATGACGGCAATCCAAGCTTGATGGAGGCCTTGTCGGCAAATGTATTGCTGGAAGGCGGTGCAATGCCGCCACCAGGGCTGGCATTCATGTCAACACCACCAAACCTGAGCGTGTTGACACCGTTATCAATTTCAATTTGTGCCGTTACGGCTGCCGTTTGCTTCGATTGCGTGATTCCAAGCCAGAAATTCGGAATATCAATCGCGTAGAGCCCATTGTTTGAAGTGCCGGCCAGTGTATTGCCGCCAAACTGGGTCATATTCTGGAAAAAGACTTTACCATCACCATTCGGCCCTGGTTTCACTTCACCCACCAGCCGTGAAGCCAGAGGTGCCGTGCCTGCAATCTCAATGGACTGAATCAAGGCTGGCGACCCAAGCGGGACATCATTGCCGGACGCATCAGGCTGGTTAATGACCCGGAAAGTACCCGGGCCAATCAGACGGAGAAACCATGTGTCCCCATCAATATCTACCCCTGAAACGACATGACTCAAAACCACGCGGGTCTCAAGACAGTCCATCCCGGCACCCAATTGATACTTCGATTTCCGATGCTTCGCCTGATTCATCGCCCAAGGCTCCTTCAAAAAGCCGGTGTGCCGCTGTGCCACCGACATTCGCCACGCCGTTCAATCTTGCCTTATTAATCCAGATTAAGGCCAGGAATCCCAAAACACCTGCAAATTGACACAAAATCAGGGAATGATATTGCTTATTTTGGGATTATCTCCCAAAATGAATTGCAGTTATCGCGATTCGAGGAATCAACCCGAATTGGCGCAACGACTCGTACATCTAGCAAAATCGTCATGATGAGAACTCGATCATGAGATTTTGTTACTAAAAAAACGCGAAAAAATTGTTGGCGTGACTGGTGGGAGTTCAATTGATGAACGATCAGGAAGAGCCTCTCAAAGACAAGAACGCCATGAGTTTTGAGCGAATTGGCCGACTTCACCGGCTGGCCCTTATTCTGGCCGGTGGGCCTGTTGATAAAGTCAGGATTATGCAGAAGTTGGACATTACGGTAAGAACTTTTTACCGCGACCTGATCACCCTTGAAGAAGTGGGGCTTCAGGTCCTCAAAACCAGAGCAGGTTATCTGGTTTCTGCCTCACAGGAAGAGATTGAGCGGAAACTGCCGTTTCCGGTGCCGATTCTGAATATTTCCGAAGCCAGAGCGCTGGCGGAAGGGAGTTCGCCAGCGGCTAAACGTATTGAGCAGCAAC
>JBJTRR010000126.1:0-2588 GCA_046076185.1 bacterium
AATTTGTTCCAGCCATATAAACGGCCGAGAGGGCACCAACGGTACGGTCGTCTCTGGTATCAAACCTACGGTCGCGGCCCGAGTTCACGAAGTAGTAATTGGTTGCGGCAGAAACGGAAGTCAAATCCATGGCCTGGTCAAATGTGACCATCACCTTCGTTCTGCCCTTATCAACCACCCGCTTGACCGAAATGACCTGGGGACCAGGGCCTGAAACAGTTGAGCCACCCGTAGAACCGCCAGTATTTCCGCCTGTCGAGCCACCGGTATTTCCACTGGTGCTGCCGCCCGTTGAACCGCCTGTGCTTCCACCTGTCGAACCGCTGGTTGAGCCACCCGTGCTGCCACCAGTCGAGCCGCCTGTGCCAGAGCTGGCACCAGTTGAATTCACGATAAGATTGGCTGAAGCCTGGTTATTATCAGGCTGAACGTCAGATTCAGTCAGTGTGACAGCAGCACCCACACTGTATGTTCCGAGTTGCGAAGCAATGTAGGTGACAGAAACCGTCTGCGACTGGCCGACGAGAAGAGAATCGAACGTGGCGGTTACGATATTGCTGTTAATGGCCAGACCAGCCGGCGTGGTGCCGGTGATCTTGAAGCCAACGGGCAAGGTGACCGTCACGACAAGATTCGTTGCATTGCTCGGGCCGTTGTTATTGATCACTGCCGTGGCAGTGGTTGTGCCGTTTAAGGCCACGGTTGAAGGAGTCAATGAGAGGTTTAGGGTCACATCGGTCGGGGCTGCCTTTACCTGCACGAAACCGCTGATTTCTGACGTGTTGCCATTCGAGTCGCTGGCAATGCTGGTGACTTTCTCGTTGATACCGAGCGGATAGGTTGTCACGAAGGTGAACGAAGCCACGCCATTACTGTCTGTCGTAACCGGAATGAAGCCAAGATAGCTCTTGCCCTGGGCTGGCGAGAGGCTCAGGCTGGCCGGGTTGGTGTAAAGCTGAATGTTGATCAGCGTATTGGGCGTGCCTTCGTAAGTGCCTTTAATGGTTGTCTTGGCAGCATCAGAAAGGGCCGAGGTGAGAGTGGGGAAGTTGATATTGAAATTTGCCCCGAGGTCGCTGTCCATGTCGTCGTTGACAGTCACACCGTCGTAGCCCAGATCAATACCGAGCTGAGTATTGCTGTAGTATTCGTTGGCATAAAGGGCATTAAAATTGCCCGTGGGAATGGCGACGCCATTTTCCTTATTCGTGTCGAAAAGGTTCTGCTGAATCAGGTTTCCGGCCGAATTGTTGCCGATCAGCACGCCATTGGCACCATTGCCCAGGTCTGTCGCCTGAATGATAATGCCATCCGTGTTATAAACACGCTCGACAAAGCCGATCTTGTTATTCACAACCTTATTCTGGAACGAGCCAGGCGCATTTCCAGAAGTGTCGGAAGGGCCCCAGATAACCACGCCGTTGCGGGCATTGGCACCGATATGGTTAGCCCCGGCAGGGAATTTCAGGTATTCAGTTGCCTGATTAATCGGGTTGCCGTTGGCCGGCGATTCAACCCCAATGAGAATTCCCGTTGAGTTGGTCAGGTTGATACCATCCTGGCCGTTGCCCAGCGGGATCAGGCCGGTGACATCAACACCAATCTTGGAACCCTGGATAGACCCGCCATTTACGTTCACAAAAACCACGCCCGACGAACCATTGTCGGAAATGACGTTGAACGTCCCGCTGGTGGTTCCACCAATCTGCACGTTATTCGAATCTCTGGCAGTAATGCCAGCATAGCAATTTGGCATGCCCATCAGGCCATCAGTGCCGACACCAACATGCACCCCCTGAATGAAGACATTGCTTGAATTGACCACGTCAATGCCGTTGCCGGTGAAATGACCGATTGCAAGGCCTTTGATCGTGGTGGCAGGGGCATTGATGTCAGTGTTACCCGTGCGAACAACAAATCCGCTGATATTCGGGGTTGGTGTGAAAGAGAAAGGCGGGTTGGGATCAACTTTTCCAATAAATTTGCCGGTGACCTGAATGACAGGCAGGGGCTTAGATGGATCATAACCTGGCTGGGTGGTGCCGTCGATCGTGACTGGCTGTGTGATCGCGGGCAAAGCCTCATTCAGGTCAATCTGATAAGGTGTAACGCCTGAGATTGAAAAATTGATTGTGTCAGGTGTGGCATCAATATTGGCCTGCGTAATGGCCCAGGCCAGAGTGCCAGCAGTGGCCGGGTCGCTGCCCGTGTTTGTCACCGTGAAGGTGGCGAGCAGTTCTCGCTTGTCCAAAATTTCCAGGTTGCCGCACCACTGGCGTTGGGCGCGACGTGAGACCGGCCTTGCCTGCGTTGCCTCTGAAGACTTGCGATGTTTCATCGGTTTCGTCACTCCCGGAATCGTGCGGCCAAGTTATTGCCGGCACGGCATTTGGCTCTATTTGTTGATATTCATCGAGCACACACCTCCATGATGACAATCCTGACTCGGCGCGTAATCCCTGCCGATATTGATACAACCAATCTACCCCATTGTTGTATCTTGTCAAAATTGCCCCAGATGAAATGCTTGTGCATCAATGCATGCATGCATTGTATCCTGAATAAATTGGGTCGGTCAAGTTGCCCTT
>JBJTRR010000127.1:0-4786 GCA_046076185.1 bacterium
GTTGGTTTGCAAGTCGGCAACCGGGTGGTTTCGGCTATGAATGCCATGGGCCTTGCGATAAGCCCTGAGATGTGAATCGTGAATGGCATGAAATCTTGGCAGATCGGCCAGAATGACGCAGAAAATATGGGCAACAGACGAAGTCGGAGCCCAGAGGGACATGGGCGATTCAACCAGCCCAAAGCCCCATTTTTTCTCAATCAAGTGCCGTGCATGGCTGAACTTGCGAGCACCAGACCCGCCTTCTTCCGGAGATGCCAGTGGCCAGAATTCATCAATCAGCGGATCGCTGGAAAACGCGGCCAGCCGCTGCCTGATATGATCACCAAAGCCCTTAAAAAGACTATCGTTATGAACATTCCAGGCTTCGAAGGGGCGGCCATCGGTGACGTTGTCAAATGGCAATTTTTCAATCGAAAGCCGGGCAGGTTCGTCCGTAGGGACTTTCAGGAAATTGGCTTTGAGCTGGTCAGTATCAGCCACCAGGTTGACACCGACGCCACCCATTTTCTCGGCAACGGCACTGACGGCAAAATTTTTGGCCCAGACACCCGGGTGATAAAGCTCGGGCTGGTGGCCGGTCATCACCCAAGGTTTTTGAAGATGATCATTTGTGGCGACTTCTGCCGGATCGCCCATCCACATGGCAGACGTCGTGAGAAAATCAGCCCGGGCCTGCCGGCGCAGTTCGGGCAAAGGCTTGCCACCGACCATAACTGATTTCTGCTCAAGCAGATCGCGATTTTTCAAAGCCAATTCCGGCCACTGGTTCATGGCCGGCTGGGCCAGAATGCCAAAATCGTCGGCTGGGGCGCGATATCGCGGTTTGGTCATGAATCAGCGTGCCCCTGCGGGCTTGATACCTGAGCGGACCAGGGCCGCGTCAAAAACCGATCGATAATGCCTGAGTCGAAAGCCGGAATCATCAAGCGAACCGCCAAACGAACGACTTTCGTCGAGATAAATCAGGGGAACGGCCATTTCGGTGATGCTCATGCGGTGCTCAACAGCCTGCACCCAGACTTCCAGCGGCATGGCATAGCCCAGATCGACAATCTCAAATTTCTTTAAGATATTACTGCGGTATGCTTTAAAACCGCAAAAGGCGTCAGTCAGGTTCAGCCCCAGTTCCTGCCTCAGCCAACCCAGAACCGTCATGTTGATTCGCCGACGATCTTCAGGCGGTGGCTGATTGGGGTCGTAAGTTTCCAGATAGCGGCTACCGCTGACCATGTCGGCAAGTTTAAGCATGGAAACGAGTTGTGGAATCAGATGCGGCTCGTGCTGGCCGTCGCAGTCGATGGTGACGAGGGCATCATAGCCGCCATCGATGGTGGCCTTGAAAGCGGTGACGAGCCCGGCCCCGTATCCTGAATTGCGGGCATGGCGAATCGTGCGTATGTTCTTGAACTGGCGAAGGATATCGGGTGTTCGATCGATTGATCCATCGTCAACCACAAGCACATCGCCGGCAAACTGGGCCACCTGTGGCAGCACTGCCTCGAGATACTTTTCTTCGTTATGGACAGGCAGAGCGGTCAGAAATTTCATGGTTTGGGCGGGTCGTCACGGGGAACAGGAATTCAGGAGCATAAATTCAAACGAGTTGGCCTGGATTCTGCCGATTCGCCGACGGAGGCCGTCAATTCGTCCAAAAGGGCAGGAAACTCTATTTTAGTTCACCTTCGTGGCAAGTCAACGAATCGAAAAGCAGGCCTGAGAGCAAAACTTGCCCCTTGAGTGATTAATCGGAACGAAGTAGTATGCAGATTATGCTTCAGGCGAGGCATGAAATCGACTTTTCATGCAAGCCAGTCCCAATTCGCCCAAAACTTGAAAAAAGCAAGAAGGAGACCTTCACATGGTCACTGCTGTTCAGGAAACGAACGCCGTAACGGCAGCACGCGGTATTCAGACCAAAATGCTGATCGACGGCAAATGGACCGATGCCGCCAGCGGCCGGACGTTTTCCACCTATAACCCGGCCACCGAAGAACTTATTGCCCATGTGGCTGAAGGCGATAAAGAGGATATTGACAAAGCTGTGAAAGCGGCCCGCAAGGCTTTTGAGAGCCGAAGCTGGCGGAAGATGGACGCCCGCGAGCGTGGCCGGCTGATGCACAGGCTGGCCGACCTGATTGAACGCGATAAGGAGCAGCTTGCCGCACTTGAAACACTTGATAACGGCAAGCCGATCAGCGAAAGCCGCTCGGCCGACTTGCCTTTGGTGATCGACTGCCTGCGCTATTACACCGGCTGGGCCGACAAGCTGCAGGGCTCGGTGGTGCCGATCAGGGGCAACCACTTCTGCTACATCAAACGCGAACCGGTGGGTGTGGCCGGGCAGATTATCCCGTGGAATTTCCCGATGCTGATGGTTGCCTGGAAATGGGGCCCTGCCCTGGCCGCCGGCTGCACCATTGTGCTGAAGCCGGCTGAACAGACGCCGCTGACGGCCCTGAAGATGGGTGAACTGGCAATGGAAGCCGGCTTCCCCGAAGGCGTGATTAACATTGTGCCTGGTCTGGGCGAAACCGCCGGCGACGCCCTGGTGAAGCACAAAGGTGTGGATAAAATCGCCTTTACGGGTGAGGGCCGCACGGCTGAAATCATCATGGCGAATGCCGCGGCAAGCCTTAAGAGACTGACATTTGAGCTGGGCGGAAAGAGCCCGAACATCGTCTTTGCCGATGCCGACATGGATGCAGCCATAAACGGCGCCATGCTTGGCCTTTACCTGAACCAGGGGCAGTGCTGCTGTGCCGGCAGCCGGCTTTTTGTGCAGGATAAGGCCTATGACGAATTTGTTGGCCGACTGGCTGACAGGGCCAAGTCACGCCGCTTGGGCGACCCCTTCGACCCTGCCACCGAGCAGGGCCCGCAGGTTGACCAGGCCCAGTTCGACAAAATCTTGTCTTACATCGACAGTGGTCGTAACCAGGGTGCCAAGTGCGTGGCCGGTGGCGACCGCTTTGGCAATCGGGGCTATTTCATTCAGCCGACGATCTTCGCTGACGTGGACGACAAAATGGCCATTGCCACCGACGAAATCTTCGGCCCTGTGCTGAGTATCCTGAGGTTTAAGGATATTGACGAAGTGATCAGGCGAGCCAACTCCACAGATTATGGCCTGGCCGCCGCCGTGTGGACACGCGACGTGGGCAAGGCCCACCGCATTGCCGACGAAGTGAGGGCCGGCACTGTGTGGGTGAACTGCTACGACGTGTTTGACGCTGCTGCACCTTTTGGTGGATTCAAACGATCAGGCATCGGCCGCGAGTTGGGCGCCAAGGGCCTTGACAATTATCTGGAAGACAAAACGGTGACTATTGCAATGGACGCCTGATTGACTTCTGTCAGATTCAGTTTCTGACTTATTAAAAAAATCAAGGGCCGGGGTCAATGAGAAATGACTCCGGCCCTTTTCGTAGTTTAACTCAGAAATATCTTATTTCGGCGGATTGAATTTCACCGGCAGTGGGTGGCCCAGCGTGTCTTTGTTTGGCTTGAAGCCGTTGCCGTCCACATCAACATAAACCGGATTACTGACAGCGGCCGGGGCTTGCTTGCCCCAGTCGGGGCCCATCACGGGGCCGAGCTTCAAGCCTTCGCCGGCAGCCACTGCGATGATATGGGCATCGCCATTCAGTGTAAGTTCAAGGTCGGCATTGAATTTGACAGTGCCATCGCTGAACATCCTGGCCTCTGATGTTCGTCGATAGTTATGCAACTCGTGCGGGCGGCCGTTGACGAGCAGCATCACTCGATTGATATCCGTCCAGTTGGGGCACTGCACGCGCACTTTGACAATGACCTTACCCGAGGGGGCCGACAAGTCTTGCCCTGCGACAACCGACTTGCTGCCGCCCTGTTCCATCACGCCGAATTCAAGATAAGGGCCGTTCGACATGATGACCCGGCCCTGCTCAGAAGCGCGAATCATTTCCATGGCGTTGATTTTTGCAGGGTCGTCAGTGGTTGACTGCACCCAGTTCCGCAGGCCACCCGAACCATGATAATTGTAATGGGCATCGGTATTAACTACGCCAGGAATGCGATAGCCCTGATTGAGAAGCTGGAGCCAGGCGAAAATCGTGTTGGCAATCGCCGTTCCATTCTCAGTTGCGGTGGGTGTCAGGCTGAGGATTGTGTCGATGGGGTGAACTTCCATGACATCAATAAAACGGGGTGAGCCGGCATGGCCGCCATCTGGCTTGCCGTCACCATTTTTATCGTAAAAGAGCCAGCCAATATCCGGGTGATTCTGCTGAATAAGCTTCTCGCTGCGGTTGTCCCAGTTAAAAAGCCGCTCAATCTGCACCGTCGGATCAGGGTCCGTCACAGGCCCGCCGCCATCCTGCGTACGAGGCTTATAAATAAGGGGAAAGACGTTCTGGTGATTCAGGGGCAAGGGCGAGCCCGTTAATTCCATACCCGATATGGTAGAAATGGCATGCCCAATTTTTAATTCCGCGATTTCAGGCTCGTAAGTCTCAATCCGGTTGTGTTCCGTGCAGGGGGCGAATTCAATATGTTCGCAAACCAGATTGAGTACCCGGCCAAGCTGGCTTGAGGTGTTATCGCCGGAAGGCGACGCATGGCTATGGTAATCGGTGCTGACCCAGCCGGGTGTCTGCACAGAACGCTTGAGCTGGCCTTTGAGAAAAAAGGTTTTGCCAGGCTCAATTTTTACGTCTGTAAAAAGCGCATCATATTCGGCACCATGGCTGACGATGACCTTGTAAGAGCCCGAGGCCAGTTCCTGGATGAATTCGCCATGGGGTGC
>JBJTRR010000128.1:0-2402 GCA_046076185.1 bacterium
GCATTGCCAAGCGTGCGCAGGTTGACCCGAACCAGCTCGCGGGCCCTGTCCAGATCACCCACCACCAAAGCGGGCATTCCCGAAGAATATTGCCGGTAAGGAATATATACATTCACGCCGGCCCACTTCAGATATTCGACAGTTGTCTCGGCCAGATCCTGATGAAAATGATTCGCAAGTATATCAAGAAACAATGCCACGCGCGGGCCTGGCGTCTGGGGTCGCTGGCGGCACCAGCCACGCCGGTCAGCCCGGCGCAGAAACGACCATCGCCTGACTTTTGGCAATCGTCGATATCGCGACAGGCCTGTCACCTTTTCCAGCACCCATCTCGACCGCGAATGATTTAAAATCGCATTGGCGATCACCGGAAAAAGGCTTGCCGTACTGGCCAGCATGTCAACACGCGAGAGCCAGAAATCCTTGTGCGAAAGGCCATAATTCTGCACTGCGGCCGATTTGGTCTCGATCATCAGGGCTGAAATGTCGATACCGGCCTGACATTCGCTCTTGCACATCTGGCAGTGAAAACAGGCTTCGGCGGCTTCCTTCAGCTTTT
The DNA here is from genome assembly GCA_046076185.1 of bacterium. Lineage (GTDB taxonomy): Bacteria > Planctomycetota > Planctomycetia > Isosphaerales > Isosphaeraceae > QWQI01. Next base: position 560 of record JBJTRR010000128.1, read on the forward strand.
CCGAGCCCCACAGCGTAGGGTCAAGCGTGCCATTGGTCACTTGTCTGATCAGGCCGGCCAGGGCCCTTGGTGAAGAAGCTTCCGAGCGGTCGCCGCGAAAGCTGGGGCACATGCGGCCACCGACACTGGTCGAACGGCATGCCCCACAGGCATTGCAGGCCGATGCGGCAACCTGCGGGGCCTGGTTTTCCGGCCAGATCAGTTCGGGGTCAAGCACTGGCAGCGAAGGAAATCGGTCAATTGTCGATTCTTCGGCCTCCTGGTCAATCACGACAACTGTTTTTGATTCCTGCTCGGGCGTTTTTTCTGGCGATGGCGTGTCTTTTGGTTCACGAAACCGTAGCCCGGAACGGGCCGAGCCGGGCAGAGATTCGGCATGAAACCGGCTGTCGGGGTCAAAAAGGTTGCGAATATCCTGCCAGATGGCCTTGTAATCGGCATATTGCCGGGTGATGGCCGACCCACGCACGCGGCCGATCCACGGCTCGACACCGCGCACCATTCCGCCCGACCGGCCGACAATTTCAGTTACGGCATGAACCCACTGGCCAATCTGCTCAAGATTCAACTCCTGCCGGGGCTCAAACAAAGGTCTGACCTGAATTCGCCCGACAAGCGGATTAATCTGCCAGCCAATCGCAAGCCGGGCCGCCTGGGCAGCCCCGGCAATTTGCGAAAGAACGGCTGAAACAAGCTCGGGCCGAACCACAATCTCTTCAAAAACCGGATGCGAAATTCCGGCCATCGGCCTGCCTGCCAGGGCTTGCCTGGCCGCTGCCCGCCAATGAGCCAGCGGGTGCAGCCGCCCCCGGCCCAAAGTGGTTTCAGTGATGACATAAACCGATCGGGGCCGGAAGAGTTCGCCCAGCCTCTTCTGAATATCGACGGTTGTCGATTCGTTAGTGCAGCTCCACCGGGCTACAATGCTTGAAGGAGTCGTCAGCGGAAAGAACCGCCTGATTTCGTCGCTGGTTTCACTGGCCAGGGCAATCGATCGCCAGTCAAGAATTTCGGCACTTTCCAGCTTCTCCACCCATGGCAGCTTCATGGCGGCATCAGCCGCCCGTTCGGGCAGGTCAAAACCAATGGTGGCATAAACCGACCACGGCTTCAAAGGCACTGTTTCAAGTGTCATTTCAAGCAGCATGCCCAGCGTGCCGCGGGCACCTGAAACCAGCCGGTGCGGATGAAACTGGCCGGCTTCAGCATCCATCACCCCTGAAAACACCAGGCCCGGCACATCAGCCATGCTGCCGCCCCGTAGCCTGCCAAACAGGTCTGATCGCCACGAAACCAGCATTAACAGTTGTCGCAGCCAGTCGGGGTTCTCATCCTGCCCTGTTATGCTACTGACGGGAACCGGCCCAAGTTCGACAATAGTCGAATCCGACTTCAGCAACTGCACGCGTCTCAGGGTGTCAACCAGCCCTGGCCTCTGCGGCGTGCCGCTTAGAGAAAGCCCGCTCAGCCAGCCTCCCATGGTCATGGCCCCGGCATCTGCCGGGAAACTTGCAAGGCTGCGGCCCAGTTGTGCCAGCGAAATTTGCAGGTCGCCCAGCGTCATTCCCGGCTGAATCGTCACCGAATCGTGGTCAATCGCCACCAACCGCCGTAAATGCTGCGAAAAATCAACAACAATCCCGCTGCCCAGCGATTCGCCCGTCACCCCCAGCCCGGCCCCGCGTGAATGCAGCGTAAGGCCCTTCTCGCGGGCATAGGCCAGCAAAACCAGCAGTTCCGATGTGTCTCGCGGCGCCACAGCCGCCAGCGGCTGGCGCTCCCACAGGCTTGAATCCGTGGAATAGCCCGAAAGCCGCACATTTTCTGCAACCAGGTTGCCGCG
>JBJTRR010000129.1:0-2346 GCA_046076185.1 bacterium
TGGCTGTTCATCATCGTGATGGGCATCTGGAGCCTGGAACTTTGGTGGAGCCCCCGATGGCTGGCCAATCACAACTTCGGCCCCGTCGAATGGGTTTGGCGCGGCCTGGCTTATCGCAAGTTCCCGCCATTTCGGAAAGAAACGAATTTGATCGATCGAATCACGGCTCCAAAGGTTGAGACCGGTTATCTTCAGTTGATGGAGCCCCAGAATCATTAAGTCTTACTTTTGGAGATGCACCTTAAGTAACTTGGTCATCTTGTTTCTTCTTGGTTTCGATTTCTCTTTCGTTGATCAATTTGCCAGCTATGAAAACAGGTTCTTCCGCAGAATCTGTGGGGTTGCCTTTCTGGCATAAACATTAAATTTCTACTCAAAATGATCAATATGTGCATCCTGGGGCGGTTCATGGCAAGATAAGTCTTGCAAATACAACCTCTCACCCAGGAGCACCCCAGGATGCGTTTTCAAACAATCCTCAATCGGACTGAAAAAATCAAGGGCTTTACTTACGGCAAAGCTCAACTTACCGAAAAACACGGCAGGCTGCAGATCATAGTCAAGATTCTGCCTCGTAAGAACAACAGGCCTTTTTGCTCAGGATGCGGCAAACGCGGAAACACTTACGACAGCCTCAAGCCACGATGTTTTGAACACGTTCCGATCTATGCCATTGCGGTCGTATTGCTTTACTCGATGCGGCGTGTGGACTGCAAAAGATGCGGCGTCACGGTCGAAATGGTTCCTTGGGGCGATGGCAAAAACCAACTGACAAACTCCTACCGCTGGTTCTTGTCCACCTGGGCCAAACGGCTGAGCTGGAAAGAGGTCGCCGCAATTTTTAACACCTCCTGGGACAGCGTCTGCCGGGCCGTCGAGCACGCCGTTGAATATGGCATCAAATACCGTGATTTGAGCCTTGTCCGAACCCTTGGCATCGATGAAATCGCCTGGGCCAAAGGGCATCAGTATATGACCATGATTTATGAGATCGGCACCAGACGCCGCCTGCTGGCTGTGGTGCAGGATCGCAAGGAAGAAAGCCTGCGAGAAGGCTTGAAACAGCTTGGCGATCATGTCTGTAAACAAGTGGAATTTGTGTGTAGCGACATGTGGAAACCATATTTGAAAGTCATTAACTCGGAGCTTGGCCAGGCTGTTCATATCCTGGATCGGTTTCACATCATGAAGTTGTTTGGCAAGGCTCTGGACGAAATTCGGGCTGGCGAGAGCAGGCAGATGAAAAAGGATGGTCATGAAGAAGTGCTGAAAAACTCCCGATGGTGCCTGTTGAAACGGCCTGAGAATCTGACAGAAAAACAGCAGCTAAAGCTGTCAGACTTGATGAAATACAACCTTCAGAGCGTGAAGGCCTACCTGGTGCGTGAGGATTTTCAACAGCTTTGGGGATACAAGCGGGCGATTTGGGCAGGGAAGTTTCTTGACAAGTGGTGTGGGATGGTGAATCGGACAAATCTTGAGCCGATGAAAAAAGTGGCGGCGACAATTCAGAAGCATCGCGGTTTAATATTGAACTGGTTTGAAGCCAAAGGCGAACTTTCATCAGGGGCCGTAGAAGGCATGAATAACAAGGTGAAACTGGTATCAAGAAAGTCGTACGGTTTCAGAACCGCCCGAATCACGCAACTTGCTCTGATGCATAATCTTGGGGATCTACCAGAGCCAGAACACTTTCACAGATTCTGCTGAGGAACCGAATAATTACGTATACGATTTGGCAATACTGCACCCGGATGGTTGCATGAGAATCAATTCCCTATGAAGTAAAGTACCCTGCAAGGCATAGCACGCAAGGAAATTCTGATGACGACAATTGAACTTGATCAAGTTTCCGAAATATTACCGGACTTGCTCAAACGCCTTCCTCCTGGCGAAGAAATCACGATAACATCTCAAGGCTTTCCCGTGGCACTTGTTAAAATGTCACAACGTCAATCCTGGCCGAGCAAAGCTGGCTCTTACAAAAAGCCTGAGTTTTGGATGGCTCCGGATTTCGACGCCCCGCTGGATGATTTCAGATAAAATAAAATTCCAGTCTTTAATTCAATTGAATCGATCACTGCCAGACCCGTTTGTTGCATTTGAATTTATTTCAGAATGGGGCAAATGTAAATTCAATTATGAATTTCACTTTTCAGATGCAATATTATTGTATTTATCTACCAATGACAGTGGATAAACCAGCGCATCAAAAAAGTTATCCACGCTGAATTGCCCCCTCACGTGCGCTGAATCGCCCGCAGAATGATGCTGATTCGTGCGCTGAATCGCCCCCCATATACCTTTAGTAACATACCTATATCTTCCTTCCTGTAGTTGTCAGGC
>JBJTRR010000130.1:0-4171 GCA_046076185.1 bacterium
CTGCTGCCCACTGGGGTATCAGTTTTTCTCCCGGCTTTCGCCTGGCTACTGCCTGGGGTATATCGACGGACGGCAAATATATCACCGGGTCGGCCATCGACAGTTCCGGCGAGCAGATTGGTTATCTGATCTCAACCAATATTGCCCCGGTGCCTGAACCTGCCTCGATCATTTCGCTGGCTGTTGGTGGTGTCATGGCTATTGGCCTGCGTCGCCGCATGAAAAACCGGGCCTGATTTTGCCACAGGCTTTTTTCGGATAAGCTGAAACACTGCGGAACGAAAAGTTCCGCAGTGTTTTTTATTGCTGAAATCCTGCATTTTCCGTCGATCCCGAAAAGCCGGTCGATTCATTCCGCAACAAAGGCTGGTTGACGGAGCGATTCAGGCTTTATAATTACCTTGTGAATGTCGGCCACTTTTCGACCATGATGCCCGGGCCATTCCTATGAAGTGCGAACGCTGTTCCAAGCCAGTCAGTCATCACATCACCGATATTGATCGCAGCGGCAACTGGCAGGAGCACCACCTCTGCCACGAACATGCCCAGACCTTCCTTGAAGAGAATGCCGAACCCAAGGGCAAGCAGAACATTTCTGACATGGCCAAGGCCTATATCAGCCAGATGGCCAAATCGCAGTCGGCCGAAAGCCCCACTGAAAAGCGTGTCTGCCCGGTCTGCAAAATGTCGTTTCAGGACTTCCGCTCGTCAGGCCGGCTTGGCTGCCCGAACGACTATGTCGTCTTCCGCGAAGAGCTGATGCCCCTTCTTGAGAACATTCACGACGAAACACGCCACTGCGGCAAGTCGCCCCGGCGTGCCCCCCGCGACACCAAGACCCAGACATCGCTGATTCAGCTTCGAAACGACCTCAAAAAAGCCATCACCGGCGAAGATTACGAACTGGCCGCACGCCTTCGCGACCAGATCAGGGAAATCGAGACCCGCAAGTCTTCCGGCGGAGAGGCCCAGTAAAGCGGTCAGGCCCGCTTTCACACCGGGGCAATGCATCATGGATCAGGAAAGCCCGTCGGCCAGCAGCAGTCAGCCGGAACGATCAAAGGCCGCCTCACGCAACCCCGGCTGCCCCGCCTGTGGCACCGACCTCATGATGTTTCGAACCACGGGCCGGCTTGGCTGCCCGATCGATTACGAGATCTTTTCCGAAGCCATTCAGAACTTCTTCGCCATGAATCAGCCCGCCTCGGTGCATGTTGGAAAAATACCGGGTAAAATACCCGGGCGATTTGATATCCTGCTGGCCCGGGCTGAAATGAAAACCGCTATTCAGAACTGCGATTACGAAAGAGCCGCCGAGCTGCGCGACTTGATTCGGGCTCGCCAGAACCGACGGAAAAAAAGCACATGACCATCGACGAACTCACGCGATCGCCCGGCGAATGGCTCAGGGGCACCGGCCCCGAGAGCGACATCGTGATCTGTTCCCGCATCCGGCTGGCCCGTAATCTGGCCGACTTCCCCTTCATCTCTCGTGCCAGCAAGACCGACAAGGGCGATATCGTTAGCCAGGTGCGCGACTCCATCACCGAATCGGGCTCGCGGCTAAGCTATTTCGACGTCGAAAAGATGCCCGAACTCGACCGCCAGTTCCTTGTCGAGCGGCACCTCATCTCGCGTGAGCTGAAGGAAGGCGAAGGCCCGCGCGGCGTTGCACTGAACGACACCGAAAGTGCGTCGGTCATGATCAACGAAGAAGACCACATGCGCATTCAGGTCATGCGTTCTGGCTTCGACCTCTCGGGCGCCTGGGAACAGATCAACGACCTTGACGACCGCCTGGAAGAAAACCTTGACCTCGCCTTCAGCCAGGAGCTTGGCTATCTCTCAGCCTGCCCGACAAACGTCGGCACCGGCATCCGCGTGGGTGTCATGCTGCACCTGCCCGCCCTGGGGCAGACCAACCACCTCGACAAGTTCTTCCGCGCCCTGCAGAAGATTAATCTCTCGGTGCGTGGCCTGCACGGTGAAGGCACCCAGCCTTACGGCGATTTCTACCAGATTTCAAACCAGCAGACACTTGGCAAAAGCGAGCCGGAACTGATCCAGAGCCTCTCCGATGTCGTTCCCCAGCTTATCGAATACGAGCGCAAAGCCCGCCAGACCCTTCTGAACGAACGCCGGCAGGTGCTTCAGGATCAGGTCAGCCGCGCCTATGGCGTACTGAAAACGGCCCACACCATCTCAAGCGAAGAGACCATGCTGCTGCTTTCCAGCGTGCGCATGGGTATTAACCTTGGCTTGATCGACGACATGACCATCGCCCAGGTTAATGAACTCTTTATCAACACCCAGCCGGCCCACCTACAGAAAATCCATGGCCAGGCCATGGCGGTTGATGAACGCAATGTCCTTCGTGCCTCATTCCTGCGCAAGAAAATCCTTGAATTTCAGTAATTCTGTCATCAGTGACTGAGAGGTTTATCAGATTGATGATTCTGCTACAGGCGTCCTAATCTACTGGTTTTTCGGCGATAGAACCTTTCAATCGCCGAAAAAAATTATGTAAGTGAGTTTCCCTGCCTGAACCATTTTTCAAGTTATAGACTCATTCTCATTTATAAGTTTTAAGGCATTAATCTCAATGCATCCACAACACGCTTTGGGTGTCAGTTCGCCTTAAATCCTTGACTTGAAAAACATCCAATCAGTTGCAATCAAATTTTTTTTGGGGATTACGAAAACTGATTGACTGATGCCATCGCCACTTATAGATTTAAATTAAAGTGTTCTTGTCATTTGCCGCAGCTCCAAACATAGATAACTCAATCATAGATAACTCAATCATTGATTCAGTTATCACTGTCTTTCAGGCTTCAAGTGAATACTTTCGGAGGGTTTATGAGTCACAGAAAAAAAGCGGGTTTTACACTCATAGAACTACTGGTGGTCATAGCGATCATTGCAGTGCTGATTTCGCTGCTATTACCTGCTGTTCAGTCCGCTCGCGAGGCTGCCCGTCGTGCCCAGTGCACCAACAATCTGAAACAGATTGGCCTTGCCATGCACAATTACGAAAGCTCTTTCGGCTCGTTCCCATGGGGGCATGGCCCCTCTGACTGGAACGACTGGGGAGCCCTGGCCCTGATGCTTCCTTATATGGAACAGGGTCTGGTTTTTAACGCATTAAACTTTGTCTGGGGTGCCGCCAACCCAAGCGGACCAAGACTGCCAGACCCTTGCAATGGGGGCAGAGTCGGTATCAATCTTACTGCGTTTACCACCAAGTTGAACGTGGCACTTTGCCCGTCTGATGCCCGTGATGCCATCACCCAGCCATGGGCCAGAACCAACTATCACGCCAATCTCGGCGCGATCCCTTATGCATCGGGGACTACCGACGGAATCTTCACTCGAATTGAGTTCACCGGTGCTTGCCAGTCAACTTCTGGAACTGGTAAAAGCACAACCATCGCCGATGTCCCGGACGGCACCAGCAATACCGCCGCGTTCGCAGAACGCATCAAAGGGATCGGCTTCAGCGAACCAAGCTCAGCCCTGATCGATGGCGAACGCCCATCGACCACGATTTTTGCCATTCCTAACCTTACCTTTGGCGGAACGCTGCAGGATGTGCCGATTGTTTATGATAATTGTCGCAACGCAAATACACCCAGTACCGTAAGCTTGCGAAGATCAGGCGTTATGCTGTGGACTGGAGCAATCTACTCGGGTCGCTATAACCATACCATGCCACCCAATGGCAAAACCTGCAGTTCCGGTAACGACAACTTCGGTGCTGTTGCTTATCCGGCCAGCAGTAAACATCCGGGCGGTGTCAATATCTGTCTGGCTGATGGCTCAGTCCGGTTCATTAAAGAAAGTATCAACATACGAACATGGTGGGCTCTCGGCAGCCGAAACGGCGGTGAAGTCATATCGGCCGATCAATACTGAATAACAATCGGGCAGAGAACGAACAAGACTTTGCCCGATATCTTTTTACTCTCATCACTCCCGCTTTACTCGGGCGGGATCTTCAAATCAATTACATTTTCACCACTTTTCACAACAACCGATCGCTCTGTGTCGGCAATGGCCCTGTTCTTTGGTAGCTGAAGTTCCCTGCAATCAATTTGGACAAGATTATCACCAACCAGAGTTGTCAGACTGTATGTTCCATCTTTCCCGATTTGAGCCTGACGGGCCTGGG
>JBJTRR010000131.1:0-1206 GCA_046076185.1 bacterium
CTGATCGGCGACCCCAACGACATGGGCACAATGACATTTGAAAAAGCAGAGATTGATGTCCGGCGGGAGGAAGATGGCACCATCAATCTGGTCAGGGCGCTGGGCAGTTTGATTTCACCAGAGGCCGAAAAGGATTTTGCAATTGTCATTCGCGAATCAACTTTGAAAGTGAACGCGCCGCAGCTTAATGAGCCATTCATTTCACGCGATGCCGACATGCTGATTAATCTGCCTAAAGCCCCGGCCCCGCTCAGCTTTTTGCTTGACGCCAGTTCAGAAGGAGCGAGAAAGTCGAAGTTTTCATTGAATATCAGCGGCAAAATTGAGCGATGGACAGATAAATCGGTTGATATCCTGGCGGAATTTGATCGATGGCCTTTTGCCGGCAGCGGCATGGGGCTGGGTGCAACTGCTTGGGCCACGGGTCGCGTGAAAATAACCGAAGGGCCTGACGAATATCATATCATTCCGCAAATTCGTGCTGATGTGCGCTGGAGCGATTCTGAAACTCTGCCACAAGTTGTCACTTCTATTGATCGCCTGCAAATGCAATCGGATATCAGGGCTTCAATCGAACCCAAGGTGAATATCGCTCTCAAGGGTACAAAAATTGCAATTCCCGGCGTTCAGCTTGTTATTGATGGCAAGGCACAGGATGTGGGCGGTGCTGCATCTGCCGTTGATCTGGCTGGAAATATCGCCCTTGACCCAGCAAAACTGCATGAATTGACATCAGCCAATTCGGCTGAGCCGATTGAATTTGAAATGACGCCTGTCAATTTCAAAATCAGTGGGCCACTCGCTGAAAAAGATCGTTCAAAAATCAGGGCGAATTTAAATGCCCAGGTTTCAAGGCTTAAAACCGGTGGAATCAGTCTTGGCAAAATGCAGATTTCAGCCGACTGGCAGAATGGCCGGCTTGATATTGCACCGATTGATACAACCATTAACGACGGGCGACTTCACCTTGAGCCACTGGTTGAAATGTCGCCTGAGGGCACGCCTTTATTTGTCAGGCTGGGGCCCAACACAACACTTCAGCGAATGTCACTTGATACCATCACCTCGCAAAAATACATGGTCTATCCAGCCCCGGCACTTGCATCTGCGACTACGGTAAAAGGTTTCATTTCAGCCAAGATTTCAAATGGAATCATCCCCATAACCGATAAATCCAGAGAACTTGATATTAAGGGCGATATGGCC
>JBJTRR010000132.1:0-2993 GCA_046076185.1 bacterium
GTACATATCAGCTATCAGCCCGCACCAACGAACTGAATGCCAGCGACAACCTCTATTTCTCGCATGCCTTCACCAGACTGCTTCCGGCTGAAGTCTTGCTTGATGCCATTTCCAGCTTCACCGTGAGCCCCACAGCTTTCGGTGGCCTGCCGGATGGAGTGCGTGCCACCCAGATTCCTGATGGCAAGATGGAAAATCCCTTCCTCAAGACTTTTGGCCGCCCTGCCCGCGAACTGGCCTGCGAATGCGAACGTGAAAGCGATTCGAATCTGAGTCAGGCGTTGCAGCTAATTGGCGGGGCTACTGTCAACGGCAAGCTGCGAGATGACAAGGGCCGCATGGCTGCCCTAGCCAAGAGCGGCAAGCCTGCTGACGAGATCGTGAAAGAGCTGTATCTTGCCGCCCTCTCGCGTGAACCTTCCGCTGATGAAGTCAAGGCAGCGGCCAAACACATCAACGACGCCAAAGAGAAACGACTGGCTGTTGAAGACATTGGCTGGGTGCTGATCAATTCCAAGGAATTCCTGTTCCGGCATTGATCCACTCTCAGAAAATAAAAAGAACCGTGAGGGCAAGCTGGGTAGGCTGGGCCCTCTTTTCTTTTTTTTTAATAAAAAATTGTATTTTATCGTCAAGTTACGATTGCAAATTCGTTCAATCCATGGACAATGAAAAAGTCATGATGATCCTTCCCGAAAAGCAATTCCCTCAGGCAGGAAAGCCGATGATTTTGAAATCGTCGTGAGGAGGATTTTAAACCAATGGTTTCAACTTCCGCTCAAAACAATCTCTCGAAATCGACATTCCGGCTGGGAGTGGGTGGGCGATGGTCGGCCAACGACCTTGAAGCCTGTCTCGCTTCGATTCTTCAGCCGATGGGATGGTCTGTTTGCCTGCGCGACGAGGAAGGCGACGGTGCGGGCATAGCTCAAAGCCAGAACCCGCAGACACTTGGTATGCTTGAAATCTTGCCTCTGGGCGATGGTTTGGGCCATGTCTCCTTTTGCAACGACGATGAAGAGCTTGACGCTGTGATCATCAGCCCGCTGAACAGCGGTTTTTCAGGCGATTCCGATGATCAGGTCCGTATTGTCCGCAAGCATCTGGCCCGGTTTGTGCGTCAGCTTAAGCCAGGTGGCGCCACGATTTTCGCTGCCGATGACCCGGCATCTGATATTTTCTCATCCATCCGCCTTGATTGTCAGCGGCTGGGCTATGCCCTGACGGGTGTACAGGGGGCCTACCGAATTGTTCCGGCTGAAAGGCCAGAACCCGTCAATCTCTCATACTTCAGACTTGTCGGCCCGGAAGGCGATGCCGACTGGCCAATTCCTTCAGATACAAGCGACAGCTGGCCGCTTGTGCTTGCCGTTCTGGCGGCTGTTGAAGTGCTTGGTGTATCGAATATGACAAAAGCCCTTGGCCTGCTCTCGGCCAGTTTCGGCTCTGTTTCGCCTTCCGTAGCCTGATCTCACCCAGCAATTTTTCAATTTGCCAGCCTGATTTCTGCGGGTTTCAATAATGAAATCCGCTTTTTCTCAGGTGGACGCTCGGCTCAATGTCTGCATTCAGAATAGCCCCGTTAATCACTCTGGCCACGACCAGGTCATGGTCTCCGCCGGTTTCGAAAACATGCGCCAGATGACATTCCATGAACGACATGGCATCCTTCAGCACGATGCTTCGGTGGCCTTCCGTTTCTTCCGTTGAAATGCCGGCAAAGGCATTGGCTTCAGCGGCAAAACCGGCCCCAAAGTGCTTGAGAAATTCTTTTTGGCCCTGACCAAGCTGGTTAAGTGCAAAAAAAGGGTGCCGCTCCAGCCAATGAGTGATATAGCGATTTTTTTTGACTCCGACGATCACCATGGGCGGCTCAAAACCAATTTGCTGCACCCAGCTCGCCAGCATCCCGGTCGATTGGTCATCAAGCCGGGCCGTAACGATAAACAGCCCTGAGGGAATTCGGCCCAACGCCTGCCCGACTCTGGTTTTCTGTTCTTCCGAATTGAACTGGCTCATTCTGTTGCCGTCCCGAATGGTTAGGATTTCAATTGTTCGCAAGTGCTGGTCGCAATCAGCCTGCTGGCCTGATGACCTGTGACCCACCGAGCGAACCTGATATCAATGCGGCTGGTCGCTGTTATCTTGCCAGAAATTGAATATAATCCAGTCTGTTCCGTTCATGCCAGAAAAATTCAGGATTGGTGAGCTTCTCAATGAGTCAGTCGAAAAATGTTCTTGGTGGCGTGCTGTTAACCTGTTCCACAAGCCCGCTCACCGGTTATTTCCGCGATGGTTGCTGCAATACCGATGAGAACGATCAGGGCCAGCACACGGTTTGTGCTTTGATGACCCGCGAGTTTCTTGAGTTCAGTGTGCTTCGCGGAAACGACCTTGTCACCCCGCGCCCTGAGTGGAATTTTCCAGGCCTTCGGCCGGGTGATTTCTGGTGTGTCTGCGTCCTTCGATGGCTCGAGGCCTTCAAAGCCGGCTGTGCCCCACCCGTTCGACTTGAAGCCACCCACGAAGCCGCACTGAAGTTCGTTGGTCTTGAGGATCTGAAAACACATGCCTGCCCGCCAAGCTCTGGCCCAAAAGGGGCGACAGGCCCCTGGCAGACCCTGCCAACGCCAAACCCGGAATGGAATTAGGCGATTTGTAAGCCCATCACAAACTTCAGAATGCAAGATACTTGCATTAAAGTGAAAGGCGTGCCGGCCGATTTTGCGAAACTGGTTTGGTGACTTGCAAATAATCGATTGCTGGCCTGAACTTATGGAAGGAAATGAAAGACCGGATTTGGGGCAGCGTGCCTCAAAATCCATGACCATACACTTCTGAATGAAATGCTGACAGAGAGCATATGAGCAAAGACGACGCCCCTCCACAACTCTCCGGCATGGACTACATCGTTGTGAATCCGCTTGGCAACGGAGCCGGCAGCCAGGTTCTTCTCATCAGCGACCGATCCACCGGCCAGCGATATGCTTTAA
>JBJTRR010000133.1:0-2005 GCA_046076185.1 bacterium
CCGCTGTGGCCATTCCCATGAAACTGATTCGCCTGCTTGCCTTACCCCTTGCTCTGCTTGTGCTGGCACTTTCGCCCAGCCTGCCTTCCGCTGCCGCCCAGGCACCCGACGCCGAAACCGCCAGGCTGGAAGGCTGGTATAAAACCTATCTTGAAAACGTGATGCGTGAAGAGCCCATGACGGCAACGCGGCTGGGCGACCACCGCTTTGACGACCGTCTGGAAGAACTCTCGGCCGCCGCCCGCACCGCCCGGCTTGAGCGAGACCGCACCGCACTGGCCGCACTGGCCAAGGCCATTGATTACAAGAAGCTGCCCCGGGCCGCACAGGTGGATTATGAAATTCTGGCACGATCGTTTGAGGCCCGCATCTGGCTGACCGAGAACCTGAAAACCTGGGAGGAAGACCCGCGAGTGTGGGGCGAATACCTGACCGAGTCGGTCTATCTGCCGCTGGTGCAATCAACATTACCCAAAGAGCAGAATTATGCCAACGCCCTGAAACGCATGAAGTTTATTCCCGGCATTGTTGAGGTGGCCCGTGGCACGATTGCCAGCCCGCCCAAGGTGAAAACCCAGACTGCCATTTTGCAGACCCAGGGCGCGATTGACTTCTACAGCAGTGAGATTTATACCATCACCGGCAAGCCAAAGACCGATGCCGAACTGGCCGCAGCCACGGCACCGGTGATTGAAGCCCTGAAAAAGCACCTGGCGTTTTTGAAGGACGTGGTGCTGCCAAGGTCGGGCGAGAACTGGCGGGTGGGCCGGGCCCTGTTCGAAAAGAAGCTGGATTATGACCTGGACGCCGGCCTGAGTGCCGATGAAGTGCTGGCCGAGGCCGAACGCGAAGCCACCCGCGTGGAAAATGAAATGGTGGTGATTGCCCGACAGATGTGGGCGGCAGAATACCCGGGGCAGGTGATTCCGCCCGACGACAGGGCCGGCCGCCGCGAGCTGGTGGCCAAAGCCCTGGCCGCCACGGCCCGCCGGCATGGCCAGCCTGAAACGCTGGTGAAAGATGCCAAAGCCACGGTGGGCGAGATTACGAAATTCATTCGGGAAAAGGATATCATGCGTCTGCCCGAGCCCGACCGCTGCGTCATTATTGAAATGCCCGAATTTATGCGGGGCAATTCGGTGGCTTACCTGAACCCGGCGCCGCCGCTGGATATCAGGGCACGCAGCGAATATGCCATCAGCCCGCCGCCAGCCGACTGGACCGCCGCCCGGGTTGAGAGTTTTCTGGGCGAATATAATGCCTCGATGCTTCAGGTGCTGACCATTCATGAAGCCTATCCAGGCCATTATGTTCAGCTGGAATATGCCAACCGGGTGCCCTCGCTCATTCGTCGGGTCCTGGGTTCGGGCACTTACAGCGAAGGCTGGGCGGTTTACACCGAGCAGACCATGCTTGACCAGGGCTTTGGGGCCGGCGATCTGGGCCTGAGGCTGAACCAGTTGAAGTTTTACCTGCGGGCCGTGTGTAATGCCATTCTTGACCATAAAATGCACTGCGGCAATATGACAGATGAAGAAGCCCGCGAACTGCTGATGGGCCGGGCCTTTCAGACAGAAGGCGAAGCGGTGGGCAAGATCATTCGATCAAAGCAGTCGAGTGCCCAGCTTTCTACATATTTTGTGGGACGAACTGCGTTCTACCGCCTGCGGCAGGCTTTGCAGCGGGAACAGGGCGAGAAATTCAACATCGGCCGGTTTCATGAAGCCGTGCTGGAACAGGGCAGCGTGCCTGTGAAATATCTGCCGGAGCTGGTTCGAGAGCGGTTGAAGCAGCCACGCTCGGCAAAATTTGAATGAACCAGCCGCTGTAAACAAATAAAAGGCACGTCACCTGACGTGCCTTTTACATAAAAACACCACCTCCCAGGGCAAAGCCAGCCTTACTGCCAGCTTCCCCGAGAGGGTTTTTATTTCAATATTAATGCAATTCGCTTATTGCAATTGCATTTTATTCCTTCTGTTTTTCGTCGTCTTCAGGCTTTTTC
>JBJTRR010000134.1:0-11885 GCA_046076185.1 bacterium
GTTCAAGTATGTTCTAAGGCCAATTGATGGCCCGTTCCTGGTTTATTCACTTGTTATCTGGGTTCTTACGATGATCGCTTCATGCTTGGGCTGTTACATCCTGCGGAGCCAGAAGGTAACAGGGTGGATGATTCCTGCATCGTGAGGCACTGGCGAAATAGATTTGCGAAACAATTCCCGGGTCAATGACTTGCGTCTGGCAGTTCGGCGGTGATGGCCAGCACAATGGGGCTTGAGCGATCAGGCCCCTTGACGAGTTCGACCTGTTTGACCTGGGCTGATTTGCCGGGTGTCAGCTTCAGATATCGCATTTGCTGGCCGCCGGCCATGAAGGCGAAATCTGAGCCTGGTACGTCAACCCGACGTATGTAGTCCGCAAAATGTTCGCCGTTGACAAGTTTTTGATCTTCCGTCGAGCCATCGGCATATGTCAGGCGTACGATCATTGAGACTGAGCCCTTGCCGCTGGCGGGATAACCCCAGCCTGAAACGCCTGATAGCAGGTGCAGGGCCTTGACAGGGGCATTGACGGGCAGGGCAACGCTTCTTGGCATATTTGGAGGCATGCTTCCCTGCGGGCCATAAAGCAGAACGAGGTTTTTCGTGGCTTTGCCACGGGGGTCTACAAAATCAAAGGGCACACCCTTGACTTCGCGTCGGTTCCAGTCTTTCAGCAAAAGCCTGTCAGGGCCGTTGTCGCCATCGTGAAACAGACCTTTGGTGGAAACGGCAGTGGCAACCCTGTCAATTGAAAGAGGCAGCCAGCGGCCTTTCTGCGTAAGGAATTCCAGAAGGTTCGTGAGATCCTTTTCCGAAAGGGTTTTCTCGAAACCTTCTGGCATCAGAGACTTGGTGCTGGCAGCCATCTGGTCAATGTCAGAGCGGGGCAGGCTGATGGTTTTGGCCTCGGCGTCAAGCAGTTCAATGGCTGTTTTTGATTCGCTGGCCAGTAGACCTGTCATCACTCTGCCATCTGTCGTGGCCACCGTGTAAGCACGGAAATTTCCTTCCACTGATCGGCTTGGGTCAAGAATATGTACGGCCAGTTCGGCTTTGGGATGAACGGCCATGCCGGTCAGGTCAGGCCCGACATAATTGCCAACGCCGCTGTGCCTGTGACATTTTGCACAGTTGTTTTCAAGAACTTTACGGCCTGCTGCTGCATCGCCTTTTGTCGTACTTATGGCGGCAAGCTGCTCAATCACCTTCTGGCGATCAGCATTTGGCAGGCCCCCACGTGATTCCATCAGCCGCCGGGCTTCGGCTGCCAGAGTTTTGTCAGGGTGGCCGGCCAGGGCGGTGCGCTGATCAAGGGCCAGTTCAGTGAGGGGGATGTTGTTGGCCTTGATGGCGTCGATCAGGATCTTTGCCCAGGCTGTTTTGGTCATTAATTGGCTGATGGCGGCCTGCTTCACGACAGGTGTCCAGCCTGGAATTTTATAAACAATCACCGCCCCACCTTCGGCTGCGGTGGCGTCGGCCAGTGTGGCCACAATGCCTGAGGCAAGAGCTGAATCCATCTGCGGTGTGATGATGTCAAGAAGCTGCTGGATGGCTGTCGGGTCGTCGCCCCGCAAGAGCACCCACTGGCTGGCGGCCTGAATGCGATCAGCATCGGCTGATTTCACGTCAGACGCCTGTTTGAGAAAGACTTCGGAAATTTCCCTGGCTTGTGCCGCCAGAGAATTGACTTTCCAGGCCCTGGCTAACTGTAGAACGCGGCCCTTGCCCGAGGCATTCTGGTTTGCCAGAAGAGAGGCCATGGCGCGGCCCAGTTCGGGGCTGTCGGCCACGGCGGCATTGCCCGGCCAGCCAGCGACAAAACCAGCCAGAACTGGCTCGGCCAGTGATGGCTCAAGCCGGGCCAGTGCCACTGCGAAATCTGCCGCAGCACGGGCATCGCCGCCACGGCCCACGTGCTCGCCAAAAGCGGCCAGAGTACGGGAAAGGACGCGGCCGGTCTCGCCCCGATTGGTTGCGGCAAGCGATTTATCGCCAGCCAGGGCGGCCAAAGCGAATTTGTCGTGATGGGCCAGGGCGATTGTCAGGGCGTCGGCCAGCACGGCATCAGTCAGGTTTTCCGGCCGGTTCATGGCTGCAACCACAGCCGAGGCCGCTTCAGCAGAAGGCTGAGCCTCAGCCACAGCCAACAGGGCTGACAGGCGCACCTGCAAATTGCGGTCGTTCAGAAGGTCTGACTTCAGTATTTCATTCAGGCCATTGCCGGCGGCCTTTGATATAATGTCTACGGCAGCCTTACGCACACCGGCTGAGGGATGACCCAGGGCGGCAATAACGGCCGGCAACTGGTCGTTAACAGCATTCAGGCCGGCGAGTGTCCAGAGGGCATGAATCGCACCAACGTTCAGGCCAATGGCATCAATGGATTGATCGTGAGTTAATGTGACAAGTGCAGGAACGATGTCTGTCTTGCCGCGTTCCACCAGCAGTCGCTGGGCGTGCCGACGCCAGAATGCGTTGGTGTCGGCCAGGGTGGCCGCGAGTTGTTCAGGTGTGGCACCAGCAAGCGATTTCTGGTTCAGGGCCGGTTTGTCGCCATAGACAACGCGATAAATCCGGGCATGCTTTTTGTCGCGAAGGTCGGTTTCATAAGCATTGCCCTTACCTGTGACAAAGCCCTGCGGTGTCGGGTTGTGCTGCACAATGATGTTATACCAATCAATCACCCAGACCTGGCCATCGGGGCCGACTTCGGCAGCAATGGGCGCCACCCATTCGTCGTTACCGGCCATGATATTCCAGCTGTTCCGACTGGTGTAACTGGCACCCATCGGTTCAATGACGAATGTCGCAGAGATGTGCCCGGTCGGCTCGTTCACGAAGGCGGCCCGGTTCCAGTATTCACGCGGATAGGCCCGGGCCGTGTAAAGTGCATGCCCGGCACCGGCCGTGAAATTGCCGTGATGGTCAACCTGCCGAACTTTATCGGTAATCGGGTGCATCCGCGGCGTTTCTGAAATCATCGGCAGAACTTTGCTGGAAAAACCTTTCACCTGTTCGTAGTAACGGTTTGGAATGGGCATATGAACGGAAGGGTTGCCATTGGCTGTCGAGCCGAAAAGCACCCCCTCTTCGCTGATGCCTACGCCCCAGGAATTGTTTGAGGTGTTTCGCAGAAATTCTATTTTCGAACCATCTGGCTTGAAGCGATAAAAGCCTGTGGAAAAGCGGGTTGGCTCGCCACCGACGGTGCCTTCGAAGCCTGAGTAGCCGAGGATACCGTAAATCCAGTTGTCGAGGCCATAATTCAGGTTCGAAGGCCCGGCATGCGTGTCGCGGGTACCCCAGCCAGTGAAGAGCACGCGGCGTTCGTCGGCCACATCGTCGCCGTTCGTGTCTTTCAGGAGAAGAGTGTCGGGGGCCTGATGTACAATCACGCCGCCGCCTGAGAAGATCAGCGAGGTGGGAATCGAGAGTTTCTCGGCAAAAATCGTGAATTTATCGGCTTTGCCGTCGCCATTGGTGTCTTCGCAGATGCGAATTCGGTCGCGGCCTTTGCCGGGTTCCTGAAGTTCGTTCGGGTAGTCCACAGTTTCGATGATCCAGAGACGCCCGCGTTCGTCCCAGTTCATGGCCATGGGCTTGCCGGCAATCTGCGGTTCGGCTGCGAAAAGTTCAAGGTGAAACCCTTCCGGCACGGCGATATGCCGCATGGATTTTTCGGCCTGAAGGGGGGCCTGCATGGTGGTGATGGGTTCGCCCTGCACGCCCCATCTCGGGCTGTTGGGGTAAAACGGCAACCGACCGGGAATGTAGCTGAAATCGCCCTGTTTCACTGGCGGTGTCAGCACCTGCGGGTGGTCATTCCAGGGGCCGGCCAGAGTGGGTTCATGCCCGGCGGCCCAGCGGATGCCGCGTTCCAGAAGGTTTTGAAAGCCCGGGTGGCCCCAGGTGCGTGCATCGTGGCCCCAGGCGGTGTAAAAGACACGGCCCTTGCCGTGGGTGCGTGTCCATGTCCATGGTTCCTGGCCATTGCCCTCGGCCCGTGTTTCAAGCACGGTGCGGTTTTCGGGGTTATGCTTTGTATGAACATATGTTTCATCAAAGCTGTCAAAGCCACCGAAACCGGTCATGACAGGCTCTTTGGGGGCAACGATTCTGGTGGTGACGAGTTCCATGCCGTGCCGCTGAAACTGGGCACCGACAAGCTTCACATATTCGTCGCTGTTTCTGAAGCAGTAGCTGGCGCAGTGCAGGGGAACCAGGCCCTTGCCCGAGGCGACAAAATCAACGATGGCCTTTGCCTGCCCTGGTGCAATTGTGTCGTGATTGGCATAAATGGCCAGGACGTCGAAATTGGCCAGATTTTCGGCGTTAAGTTCTGCCAGATTTGTGGTGTAAGTGGCCTTGATATTGCGGCGGGCGAGGACTTCTTCAACCTGTGAGAAGCGGGCAAGGGGCTGGTGGTGGCCGTTATCGCCGAGAAATAGCATTTTCACGGGTGGCGGAGTTTCGGCGGCCTGTGCGAAAAAACTGCTGAGAATCAGCACAAAACAGGCGATGAGTTGGCAGATTTTCATGAAATCCGTTAGCCCCTGATGCTTTTTTTGATTTAACCGGCATTGGTAGTTGATTATGATTATTTTATTGAATATGATAATTTAATTCAAACTCACTGTATTTTGAGTCTTGAAATTCTTTGAACCACAAAGGTCTCTCCGTTTCCGCAGATCTTCTACGAGATTGTCTATCAGGCAGGTTTCTCAGATCTGGTTGAACTTCAGCCCGGGCAGCATTGAAACAGGCATTTGCAACCACTGAATCAAATTGAGGCAAGCAGGCGATGAGAAAACAGCTTTTTCGAATATTCAGCATGGGCAAAAATCGGTCTGTGATGAGCAAGTCAGGAAACAGGCGGGTTTATCTGGCCTGCGATGTGGCTGAAGAGCGGATTGTGCCGGCCATGATGAATTTGCAAAGCCTGATTGTATCGGGCAGTCAGATGTTTCAGCCACCGGCCATGATTGGCAAACTGGCGTCAAAGGTTCAGGGCTTTGACCTGATCCAGGGCTTGGGTGGCATGGGCATGATGCCGATGATCGGCAAGATTATTGGAGGTTTGCCTGATATGCCGAAGCCCGGAATGTCATCAGACCCGGCGAATCGGGTTTTGTTCGATAACCTGAAGACAGCCATGGATAAAATGAAGGCCGATGGCCAGACGATGATGGCCAAGTCGGGTGTCACAATTGCTGACATGATGGCCTTGGCAAGCGATGCATCGGCCATTATGGCCACGGGGGCTAAAATTGACATGGCCGCTGCGGAACCGGTGATGAATCAACTGGCCAGGGCTGTGTTGGGCGGCACTTCAACCGATGATGCCCGAACGGCTTTTTATGCTTTATTTGCAGGCACTTCGGTGAAGCAGGAAACGATCGACAAGACTTTTGCCGACCTGACTGGGGCGATATCAAGGTCGAACCTGACTATTGCTGACCTTGACCTGATCGCCGCTGACCGGGCGGCCATTGATGCGGCCCTGAAAGCAATTAACGATGCTCGCCCGATTCACAGCGAACCCATAAACCCGGCCGAGCCAATGCCGGTTGCCGTGAAGAGAGTGCCGGTTCAGGCAAAACCGCTGCAAGAGCAGAAGATTCCAAGGCCCGGCAGAACGAACCCGTCAAAGAGACTGCCCGCCAGGCCGAATTTCGGCAAGCTTGCACCCGCCACCCGGCCTGTTGGCTGATTTTGAACCCATACATAACGAAAAGGCCTGCCGGATGGATTCCTGCAGGCCTTTTTTTATTCTCATATTACTTTAGGGGCAATGTCGGGTTAGAGCGAAATATGCTCGGACGGGGCTTTCATGGTGTAGTAAAGCTCTGTCTGGCCGTGGTTTCTGTGAATGTGTCCATTGGTTATGCGATATTCACGGGGCCGCCACACGGCGGCGTCCCAGATGGCCCAGATGTGGACCAGCCACCCAAGCATGAAAAGCCATAGCACCGAAGCTGTCACGAAGAGAAAAGCCGCTTTCAGGATTCGTCCCTGAACAAGCTGGCCAAGGCCCGGCACAAACACGCTGCAAAGAGCGGCGATGATGTTTCCCAGAGAACCCGGACCACTCATGATGTTCATTGTTTTCATAGCCTCCACACTTTAATTACGTTGGGAGACGGAAAACGGACGGGTAAACCCGATTTATTCACCAATTTTTCACAATTCTGTTCTTTCCAGCATAATTTGCCTGACAGCAATGATCATTCGTAAGTTATTCTTTATTTTCAACATAGAGCACGGCCGAGGCCTTCTTCGGCAGAGTGCCGACAGCAAACCGGCCATCCGAATCAGGCATGATTTTCTTGTCGCCTGATTGTAACTCCCTTGCCTTGTAAGGTTTTGGTAAGCGAAAGCGGATTGTCGTTGCCGCTTCAGGGCGATTTTCAGGCAGGTCGAACGAGACCAAGACCTGGCCTGAAGCCAGGCGGCTTTCGGCACGAATGCTGGCCTTGCCAAAGCGTGTCGGAACATTCGCAAGTTCAATATATTTCTTATCTTCCAGCCAGGCAGGCGGGGTCGAGTCGAGGAGGCGAAGGGTGTCGTAAGTGGCGTCGTTATTGGTGTCCCACTCAGCGATGGCGAGGTGTCGCAAAAGGGTAAGCCAGTTTGCGGCCGAGGTGGCATTAGGAGGCAGGTGGAAGTATCGGCCAGCCGAGTCGCCGCCGGTATAACGCACGCCTTCACCATGCACAAAGCCTTGCCGCGACATGCCATGCGCCAGCCAGCCATAAAATGTGACCAGGGCGTGGTCGGGCTGGTTTCGCCTGAGCCTTAAAAATGAATAGCGAAGCCCATAGAGCGGTGCGACACCGTCCTGCCCGAAGTAGGGGCTGTTGGGCCAGAAGGGGCGGGTGCGTGGCAGCCCCATGGAAAGCCCGGCCCGGTTTTCAAGGTAGCGAACGACTTTCGCTTCACGGTCGGCATTCAGAATACCGCTATCAAGCACATTACCCATGATCAGGTTGTAATAGCTGGAAAGCTGGGTGTCGGGAATTCGGGCAACGGGTTCGTCTTTGCCAAAGAAGCCGATGGGAACGAAATCTGCATCTTTATAGAGTTTTTCGGATTCTTCCAAGGCCCTGATGATATTTTGCCTCAGTGTCTCGGCTTTTTGTCGGATTGTATTTGCCTCGTCGGTTCGGCCCGAGGTTTCAAGGGCTCTGGCCAGATCTCGCAGGCCCCGCCAGCAGACTGAACTTGACCTGAGATTCAGCACGGCACCGCCCAGGTCGCCAGCATAGCGGTCGGCAGGCGGCAGGCCATGTTTTTCGTCGAGATTGTGCAAAATGAAATCGCGAGCCTGGGCCCAGCGCATTTCCTGTGAGGTGAAAAGTGAACTATCGCCGGTAATTTCAGCCAGATCACGCGCCAGGGACAGTTTCATGCCGGCCACAGAGGTGCGGGTGTCGGTTCGCATGAAGGCAAACTGGGCATCGGCCACGCTTTTCAGAAGGTCAAACTGGCCCCAGTAGGCAAGGCTTCGAAGAGTGTCAGAGCCTTCGGTCATGTAAAGGTGGTCGTAGGCATTCATGGCGCTGTAATTGGGCTTGTTGCCGGCCATGGTCATATGAATGGAAATGAGGTGGGCCCGCCACGCATCTTCGATAAGTTCTTCGGGGAAATGCCAGCGGGGGCCCTGGTCAAGCAGAGCCTGCCACGAATTAATGCAACTGGTGCGGAGCAATTGAAATTCAACGACATATTCCAGCGACGACGGTTTTGTCAATAAAAGCCCGCTGGTTGACTGGCCTGGCTGCAGCAGCGATATAAAGCGGAGGGGGCTGGAAGTGTCAGGAACAAGCGATTTGGCCCGTTTCAGCCAGTGGTCAGGATTGTTGGAAAGAGGCGTGGGGCGGGCTGTTTTTTTTGTAGCAGGTTTGGCTTCAGGTTTTGTTGCAATTTTCTTTTGTTCGTTGGTGAAAAGCTGGTCAGCATTATTTTGTGAAGCAAGTGTCAAAGCGACCGGTTCGGCCGGGCCGGAAATGTGCCTGATTTCAAAGCAGAGAGCCCCTTGCGAGGCGAGGTCAGGCGAGACCGGGGCGAAAACCTGAAGTTGCCATTTGCTGCCCGACCTTGAAATGTAATCAACGACCCAGACAGGCTTGTAACCGTCGAGCCAGTGGCCTTCGCCAAGGCGAGTTAAATCCTGGCCAAAAATTTCCTGATCGGCACCAATTGCAATTTTCAATTCCCGGCCGGCCTCTTTCCAAGTGGGCGGGTTATTCGCCAGCGGGTTCAGTGCCGATCCATTGGAAGCGATTCTGGCTTTGACTGGTGCGGCCGGAGCGGACAGCACAACAGGGTAGTGGCGAAAATCGGTAACGACCCAGCGAGACGGCGGCATGAGGGGGAGCAGGGCCTTGTAGCTGGGTCCGGCGGGCAGCGAAATGGCGTAGTCGGAAATGACATCGCGATGCCCGGCCACAATTTGCTGAAGTGTTGGCTGCGGAATTACTTGCCGCGCAAAGAGCGGAATGGCAGAAGCTGAAATCAGCAGGAAGTAATTCAGCAAAGCGGGCCTGGCCGGAATTCGCATTTGTTTGTGCCTGAGCGAACCGAAGGGAGAGGTGACATCGGAAGATTTACTTTATCAAATGTTTCACGAACGTGCTGGATTTCTGGCGAAAAAACTGCTTTCTGGGCTGTGCCCATTGTGGCGGATGAAATGAAGCCAAACCGGGTAAAAAACATTTC
Organism: bacterium; assembly: GCA_046076185.1. Taxonomy (GTDB): domain Bacteria; phylum Planctomycetota; class Planctomycetia; order Isosphaerales; family Isosphaeraceae; genus QWQI01. The sequence goes on from JBJTRR010000134.1 coordinate 8,722, forward strand.
CCGAAATGGTCTGATTGTGTTAATCTTACTTTAAACAGACTCTCCTGCCAGGCGACCGGCCTGACACAAACCCGCCCGACTGATTTCGCGACAGAGGCCCTGCCTGCCATGCTTCGCCAAAATGCTGCCCGATTTCTGATGATAAGCTGGCTGATGGGCCTAACCTTTGCTCGGGCGACAGGGGCTGATATGCCTTCGGCGGCAGGCGTGGAGTTCTTCGAAACGAAAATTCGGCCGGTATTGGTAGAGCATTGTTACAAATGTCATTCTGACCAGATCAAAACCCCCAAGGGGAACCTTCGGCTTGACACGCGAGAAGCGATGTCGACAGGTGGCGATTCCGGGCCGGCCGTGGTGCCTGGCAAGCCCGACGAGAGCCCGCTTTATAGTGCATTAAAATATAAAGATACGCAGATGCCACCCAAGGGCAAGCTGCCCGAAGTGGTGATCGCCGACTTCAGGAAATGGATTGAGCTGGGGGCGCCTGACCCCAGAGTCGGGCCGGCGGCCAAAACAGCGGCGGGCAAGCCAAAGGTAGCCAGCCCGCAGGAATTCTGGGCATTTCAGAAGCCCGTTGCCGGCAATCCGCCGGAAGTGAAGGCGGCGGCTCTTGTTAAGAAAGAGATCGACCGGTTTATCCTGAAAAAGCTTGAAGAAAAGGGCATGAGCCCTGCACCTAAGGCTGACCAGCGGACACTTTTGCGGCGTGCCTGGTTCGACCTTGTGGGCCTGCCGCCTTCGCCCGAAGCGGTTGAGGCATTTGAGAAGGACAATTCGCCGGAAGCTTACGCCAAAGCGATTGACGCCCTGCTGGCAAGCCCACACTATGGCGAGCGATGGGGCCGATACTGGCTGGACCTGGCAAGATATGCGCAGGACCAGGCCCACACGTTCAAGGCGAGGATGTATCCCAACGGCTGGCTTTATCGCGACTGGATTGTGGGTGCCCTGAACGACGACATGCCTTATAACCAGTTTCTGCAGTATCAGATAGCCGCCGATCTGTTGAACCCGCCGGATGTTTACAAGCATCGGGCGGCGCTGGGGCTATTTGCCCTTGGCCCGGTTTACTATCAGGATAACGGCGAAAAAGACAAAGCCATGGCCGATGAGTGGGACGACCGGCTGGACACACTGATGCGTGGTACGCAGGCAATGACTGTGGCCTGTGCCCGCTGCCACGACCATAAATTCGACCCGGTCTCGATGAGCGATTACTATGGCATTCTGGGGATATTTGCGAGCTCGGACTATGCCGAGGAGCCATCGGTAGCGGCAGATGTGGTTGAGGCGAGAGCCAGGGCCGACCGGGCGGTGGCCGACCAGAAGCTGAAAATGGATGGATTTGCAGCCGAAAAGATCGGCCAGACCCGGCTTGGGCTGACCAGGCAGATTCCAGACTATATGGTTGCCGCATGGAAGATACTGAACGACCGGAAGACCGAGAAACCGAAGCAGAACAAAAAATATTTCGAGCAGAAGGCGAATCAGGCAAAGCTGCACCCGGCCCTGCTGGAACGATGGGCACAACTGCTGGCTGGTGAAAAGGATTTTGTAGCCACAAAAGATAACGCTCGTGAGTATCTGGCCGATTGGAAGGCGTTTCAGCAGAGTGGCCAGAAATTGACCACAGAAGAAGCTGAAGTTAAAGTCCGCCAGATTGCCGGCGCACTTCAGGCAAGAGTTGATGGGCTGGTCGTGCACCGCCAGGCGCTGCTCAGGCATTATGGCGAAAATTATGCCTTTCTGAAAGCGGCTGACAGATATCAGCGAAAGCCGGGCGAGGTGCCGCTGGGAAATCTGTTTGACGATGCCAAAGGCACGCTTTTAAGCTCGGCCATTGCGTCTGACGTTTTTAAGACACCAGCCACTGAAAACAGCCTTGGCGTTGTGAAACTGGCCAGCGGCTGGGGCAAGCAAACGGCTGTGGCGGAAGGTATTCGCATTGATTTTTCGGAAATTGGCAGTGACAAGCGTTCACATGAACAGGTGACAAACGATGGGTGGTCGGGGGAAGGGGGAATCAGCACCACGGGTAAAAAAGTCGGGGCTGACCTGCCGCGAACAGAGCAGGGGATTGGCATGCATGCCAATGCACTTGTGACATTCGACCTTGACGAGATTCGTCGGGCCGGGCTTTTGCCGGCGGGCCTGCCGATGCGGCTGAAGGTGGACAGGGCCGGAATCAATGACGATTCACTTGGCAGCGGTGCCGATGTGAATTTTGGCGTAGTGCTTTCCCGGCCGCACACCAAAAGAAGCGAATATGATGCGATTGTGGCGGCATGGCTCAATGGCCAGCCGGCGAAGGTGGTTGAAAACGACACGCTTTATCACTTCAAGCCGAATGGCACGCCTGCTGTGAAAGCGGATGGCAAATTTGTGGCATTTGACTTGGGCGTGCCGCCTGAGGCACGTTATCTGACGATTGTGGTGACGGGTGCCCGCAGTTCCGAGACGGAAAATACGATTTCAAGCGATCATGCCGTGCTATCCGGTATTCGTCTGGAATACGACGCCAGTGCTGTGCAGCTGGCAGGCGATGGTGCTGACACAGGTAAGGGTAAGCCGGGCATCGAGCCTGAAAAAATGGCGATGGAATCGAAGTTTCTGTCGGAGTTTTTTGATGACCGGGGGCTGTTGGGCCTGCCTGCGGCGGCCATCGAGAATTATCTGGCTGGGGCCGAGGCCAAAGTCTTGGACGGGCTGAAGGCCGAGCTTGGCAAGCTGGAAAAAGCGGCTGGGGCGATCAATATTACGCTGGCCCACACGCTGAAGGAAGGCACAGGCCGCGATTTAAACATTTATATGGCCGGCGACCCGAAAAAGCAGGGGAGCCCGGCACCGCGAGGCTTCCCGGCTGCGTTTCTGAGTGGTCAGTCGGCCCATGGCAAGGTTTCAGGAAGTGGCCGACGGGAGCTGGCTGAGGCGATTACATCGGGCGATAATCCGCTGACGGCCCGTGTGATTGTGAACCGGGTTTGGGCCGGGCATTTTGGCACGGGGATAGTGAAAACGCTTAACAATTTCGGGCAATTGGGCGACCGGCCGAGCCACCCGGAACTGCTGGACTGGCTGGCCGTTGATTTTGTGAAGCATGGGTGGTCGATGAAGCGGCTGCACAGGCAGATTATGCTTTCATCAACATATCAGCAGACAAGCAC
>JBJTRR010000135.1:0-1373 GCA_046076185.1 bacterium
GGCCCTTCAAAAAATGCTGAATAAAGCTTCTGGTCTGGCTCTGTTTCTTGTGGCAGTTCTTTCAGCAGGAACATCGCTGTCGGCCCAGAGCCAACAGCCGCTGACTGTGCTTGACACCTCGCAGCAGGCTGAAAAAGCCCGCCAGCCACAGGTAGCCATCGATAAAAACGGCCAGATTTTCATCGCCTTTGGTCAGGGCAATCAGCTTAAATGTGCTGTTTCAAACGATCAGGGCCGCTCGTTTGCCGTTTCCACCGTTGGCACAGGCGGTGTGCTTTCACTGGGCATGCGGCGCGGGCCTCGCATTGTCGCCACCAACGCCGGTATCGTCATCACCGCCGTGGCAGGCGAGCAGGGCAAGGGGAAGGATGGCGACATTCTCGCCTGGCGATCAACCGACAACGGCGCAAGCTGGTCGGGCCCGCTCAAGGTCAATACCGTCTCAGGCTCAGCCCGCGAGGGGCTGCATGGCATGGCCGCTCTGGCCGATGGCCGCATCTTCTGTTCATGGCTTGATTTACGATCAGGCAAGATGGAAATTTACGGGGCGTCGTCGGCCGATGGCGGTAAATCCTGGAACGCTGACCGGCTGGTTTATCGTTCGCCTGATGGTGCTGTGTGCACGTGCTGCCATCCTTCGGTCACATTCTCGCCTGAAGGCACGCTTTATGTGATGTGGCGTAACCAGCTTGGCGGCAACCGCGACATGTATTTCGCCCGTTCAGCCAATGGTGGGGCAACCTTCACGCCCGCACGCATGCTTGGCCGCGACCACTGGGCGATAAACATCTGCCCTATGGATGGTGGGGCCATTGCCGTGACTGATGCGGATCATGTCGAATCGGTCTGGATGCGGGCCGGCTCGGTCTTCACCGCCCGGCCTGAATCATCAGAAAAGCTTTTGGGCCGTGGGGTTCAGGCCTGGAACACACCCTCAGCCGCCGGTGTTTACAACATCTGGCTGGAAAAACGGCCGGGCCGGTTGATGCTTCTGCCGCCCGGATCGAAAAAGCCGGAAACACTGGCCGACGAAGCGAATGACCCGGTGATCGTCGCCAGCCACGGCTCCGATGGTTTTGTGGTGGCCGCCTGGGAAGCCAAATCCGGCAAGGAAGGCATCATTCAATGCCAGGTGATTCGCCCCGCAGCGAATAAATAATGAGTTAATCAAAAAAAGCCCGGCTCTGGCCGGGCTTGAAGCATCACCAAATAGCTTGACCAGTTGCAATCAAAGAGCCCGATCCACCGCTTCGGCAATTCGGCGGCATTCTTTGACAAGCTGGTCAAAAGTGGCTGGCGTAATCGTTTGCGATCCGTCGGAAATGGCTTTTTTCGGGTCGGCATGCACTTCCAGAATCAGGCCATCGGCCCCG
>JBJTRR010000136.1:0-6258 GCA_046076185.1 bacterium
GTTTTGAGTTTCCCGGCTTTTTATCTCTTTTGTAACCGGGCCACCCGCTGATTGGCCAGCAATTTCACCGGCGATTTTTGCACTGGCTTTTTGACAACCGGTTTCGGCGACATCGGAGCAGATCCTGGCAACGATGCTGCACCAATGGTGCCGCCACTGCCGCCCGTTGCCGCCAGGTTCGGGTTGGCTTTGCCGCCGGATACCCAGAAGCTGCTGGAAGTGCCATCAGAAAAATTCAGGGTCACAAAAAACGGTCGCCCGGTTTCAATCCGGTTTGTCTGGAAGTAAATCGCCCCTGCCCGCCCCGAGGCCGCCGGCCGCCAGGCTGCCGCATAGCTTCCTGCCGGGGCCACTGGCCAGGCCCAGTTGCCGCCGCCAAAGCCGCTGACTGTCAGGCCCGAAAGTTTTGGCCCATAGTGCAGGCCCTTTATGTCAAGCCTGACATCCTGCTTGCCGTCGGGTGTCAGGGTGCGTGAAAGGCTGGCGAAGTCCGAGCCGTCCTGCCCGCCCCAGCTTCCTGATGTCGCATATCGCAAGGTGCCAGTCAACATCGCCGACCGGTTCCCGGCCACATCAACCGCCACAACCTCGGCCGTGTTCGCCCCTGTTATCCACTTCTCGGGCGAAAGCCGGTTCGTACCAGGCACAAGTGAATAAACCGAAGTGTATTTCGCATTTCGAAATGTCACCGCCTGGCTGGCCACATCGCCACTGGCAGAAACCTGCCAGGCGAAGGTGTCGAAGCTGGCCAGGGCCAGCGATGTCGGTGCGGCCGGGGCCGTGGTATCAAGAACAAATGCCAGTGAAGCGGCGTCGCTTGGCTGACCAAAGCGGTCAACTGCCCTCACCTGCACCGTGTTGGCTCCTTCCGCCAGGCCCGCCGGTGCCCACTGTGCGGGGTTGGCAATCGCCTGCCAGGCGGCAGTTCCGCTCAATCGGTATTGATAGCTAAGGCCAGCGACTGGTGCCAGTTGCAGGCGGGAATCGTTGGTGATTTTATCGGTGGAACTGCTGCCCGAATCATTCACAAGCGATATTCCGGCGGGAGCAGAGGGCCGGGCCACCTGTGGCAGAGTGATAAGCTGGTCAGCCGCCGGCTGGCCATTCACCGTGCCGCTTCGATACCAGATAGCCGGCCGATTGGCCCAGCCATCGGGCAGAACGATCTGATTATTGCTGATGGAAAGGCGTGCTTCGGTGTCGTCCCACGGGCCGCCCTCGCCCACCTCAAGCCCTGGTAAAAAGAGCCCTGAATCGCCCTGTTTCTGGCCGATTTGACTGGTCAGAAAGTCGGCCGACCACGCAAAAGTGTTATTCAGAAAGGCCGCCGTGAGATAAAGGTGCCCATAATTCGCCCTGGCCACTGATGAATGACTGACGCCAAGCTGGTTGAGCCACAAAACATCGCTGAAGAGGTTCTGGCTGATCGTTGCGTCAAAAACCACGTTGCGTGTCCAGCCCCAGTCTCGCGGGGTCTCGCTCGGGTAAGCGATCACCTGCAAGCCACGAAAGCCGCCCAGAATCGTGTTGCTGGAATAATTCAGGCCGAAAAGATTGCCCACCAGCACTGAACCCTGCGAAAGCGGCCGGTTTCGCTGGTCGATCAGGTTGCCCGTGATGCTGACATTCGCAATGCCACGATTGACGGAAACCGTGGTGCCCCGGCCCACCCACTGCGGCATCGGTGCATTCAAAAGCAGCGTATTGCCGTTAACGACAGACGTCACAACCCGCCAGGTGCCGCTGGCCGAGCCATCAAGCACTGCTACATAATCGCCTGGCTGATAGGCCGGGCCAATGGTCGGCCCGACCTGAATCATCATGCGAGACGAATCAATCCCGTAAAGCCCGCCTTCATAATTCACACGATAGGCTTCTGTCAAAATCACTTCGTGCGCGTTGGTCTGCTGCATCTGCCACGGGTCGGCAACACTCGCCCCAAGCCCAATTGACTGATTATTGCTGATTTCGACACCCGATGATTGCCCGTTGACAACGATCAGCCGGAAGATGACGCCTGAATCGCCCGCCCGCTGAACGATGTTATTGCTGAATTTCAGCCCAGTTACGTCGTGTGCGGCGAAGGCGTCATAGCTGAACGATGTCGGCCAGACACCTGTCAGGCTGTTGTTGGTGATCGACCATGGCCCGCCCGTGACTTCCAACCAGCCGCCGTAAAGTGTGTTGTTACGGATGACGCCCGAAGCGTCGTCGACCAGCCGCACAAGCCGGGGCGATTCTTCAAGATAAGTTGAAGGAGGTGGCCCCTGAAGGTCAAGGTTTTCTATTGTCAGCCCGACTAGCGGGCCGAACCGGCCAACGGATGTATTAAAATTATCGGGCGAGCCGATCACGGCAGGGCCGAATCGAATATTCTCAAGCCACTTCACCGGGCCGGTAAACTGTACGCGAAAGCCTGAAAGCCGCGTGTTGCCTGCTGCCAGCGTGATGACTGTTGACCAGCCAGGGCTGTCAGCCGCCTGCTGAAAATTCAGCACCGCACCCGCCGTGCCGACCAGATTCACTGGCCGGGCCAGCACCAGCGGCTTTGACAGATTGTAAGTGCCAGCCGAAAGATTCACCGTGCTAAATTGATTGACAAGTGCCTGAAGGTCGTTGCCGGGAACGGCGGTAATGGTGGTTGTGCCGGGCAAAGCGGCACGTTTGCCTGTGTCAACCTTGCCGCCGGTGAGTGAAATGCCATACATCCGGCCCATGTCGGTGGCAGCCATAATCGAGATGGGCGCGCCGGTCAGGTCGGTTCGCGAATCAAATTCCAATATCCACTGGCCGGTAGCACTATCGCGTGAGGCAAAAAGCGACTTCTGGTTGTAAACCTGTGGCCACGGCGACCCGCTGCCCGAGATCGTCCAGAGCCAGCTTTGGCCGGTGGTGTCGCTTAATTGCCAGGCGGAAATGCCGCTGGTCGGCAGGTTGGCCACAGTCACACGCACCCAGCCAGGGCGGGCGGGGTCGGCCACGACCTGGCCCAGCCATGCGGCCGTTGCCCCTGAATTGGGAACAAGCGGCGATGCCGGCACAACGACAGGCGAAGAGGCCACCGATCCCAGCGGGCAAGGCACTTCCTCGCCAGTGCCGTCCTGATATCGAATCTGCACTTTCAGCGGGCCGATCAGGGCCTTGGCCGGGCTTGAAAAGGTCAGAGTGCCGCGCGAGACGTCAGCGGCATCAGGTGAAAATTCCATGGTGCCCACACGCGACATGTTCGTGCTGTAGCTGGCCACCCAGGTATTGTCAGAATCAACCACGTCAATCGCGGCAATGCGTTTGTTGATGTTAATCTGCGAAAGGCTGATTTGCAGGTCCGTCACGCCATCAGGCCCGATGCGGGCTGAGGGGCTGGTCAGGTCAACACCTGCCGCCGCACCCAACCACTGGGCCTGAAGCTCTTGCCCTGGCGGCTTGAGCGATGGATCGGCGGTGCCGCCCTGGAAATAAATTTCTTCAAAAGTGCCGTCGGAATAGGTCAGCCCAATGTTGAATTGCCGCCCGGTTTCAACGCGGGCCGGCTCGAAGAAGAGGTCGGCCGAACCTGATCCGGTGTCTCGCTTTACATCAACCAGCCAACTGCCTGCAGGGCCGCCATATTCCCAGCGGTCGGCGCCATAGCCCTGCACCACAGCCTTTTCAATGGATTTGTCAGCAGGCAGGTCGGTCAGCCGTAGTTGGATATCCTGCACATTGCTGGGGCGAAGTTCAGTCCACGGGCCAACGTAGTCAGCCCCGGTCTGCCCCAGCCAGGCAACGCCGGTTAAAAGCTCGCGATTTTCCAGAAATTCCGAAAGCATCGCTTGGTGGCGATGATTTTTCCGGGGCTTGGCGACAAAGAGTTTTTTTAGCAAACGCATGGGTGCTGGGGCCTGTTGCATCAATAATGGGGGCGATCAGTTGTCCCCATCCATGAGGCACAGATTCATCCGGCTTTTTCATCAAAGGAAATAATCAGTAAAAAAAGTGGGCCCCTGCCACGCTTATCCTCACGCTGGCGGCCGCAAGCTCTACTGATTATTTTCTTGCCGATTCTCGCCGGCAGTGCACCTTTCTTGAAAAAAAGGCTTGATACCTGGCGATTCGTGGGCTTGTGTCAATCAGGTAAGTTGTGATGCCTGATTCTTCGCAAGCCCGAACCGGGCCATATGCAGGCGGCAGGCAAGCCTGGCACCCGGCTAAGCATCCATCGCTTCGTCATGGTTCAATTCCCCTTCGTGTCAAAGCCTGAATCATGTCAGTTGGTCAAGCGTCAGGTCAAAAAGCAAAAGCATCTCGAATTTCTGAATCAGACGAAGGAACTTCGCTTCGTCTGAAAGTGGTTTAACAGCAAGACTTTGCGATACCATCGCCCGGTCGCTGTATTGGCCACGTTCAAGCAGTCGGCTGGCTAGTGTCTGAATGCAGGGCGGTTGGTCGGCCTTGCTCTTGTCAATCAAGTTTGTCAGGGCTTTGGCCAGCGGATTTTTGCCCACTCTGGCCCACCAGTAATTGGCATTACCGGCATCAGGCTCGCGGCGATGACAAATCGCGTGCCATTGGGCCGAGAGGCGGTGCTCGCCCAGGTCATCAGCACGCTGGGCCGCTGCGTGGCTCTCTTCCCAGAAGTCGTAAATCTGTAGCAAACCCGCACTGAGATTCAAAATGGCCGTTTGCCGGGCCCCAGGCACCAGCTTTTCCCAGAACGAAGCCTCCAGAAAGGGCCTGGCCTGCTCGTCAATCGGCTTGCCGGTTTGCAGGGGCACACTCAGGCCATCGTTTGATTGAAGCCCACGGCAGGCCAGAACTGTAGCGATATCTATTGGCCCGGCAAGGTTTTGGCGAAGGATTTCGCCCGGTCGCTGCCCTGCCTCAATAGCTTGGTGAACGGCTGCGAGTTCAGCACTGGGGGTGATCGGTTCCTTGAGTGTAAAGGCTTTGGCTGCATAGCCTTTTGTTCGAAAATCCATTCCCAGATGCCTCAAAGTCCAATCCAATCCGGTTCATCTCCCCGTAAATGTATAGAACCAGATCAAGCTAGCGTGACAATTTTCGATGAAAAACTTGAGCCTTTTTGTAACATTTTGCGGAATTCATATTACGGTTATAATGATTATATGAATTGTAGCGACTGGGTAAATCCATTGGATCGCACTGGTTCTAACCACGGATTAATCACTGATGAGTGACGAAAACCACACGGGAAATTCAGGTAAAACCGCCCCCGGGCTGACTTTGCTTGAGCGCCGATCGATTGAGGCGGCGATTGTCGGGCCGCTGGTGCGTGCCTTTATTGATCGTTTTGGCGAAGGGCCATCGCTGGAAGTGCTTTCAGGCGTAATTGAGCAATTGGCACGAGCGGCAGGGCAAGACTTGGCGACTTTTCTGGGCGAACATAGCCTGGAGGCTTTTGCATCGACACTTGACAGGTGGAAGGCGGGCGGTGCCCTTGAGCTGGAAATTCTGCAAGAGGGGCCGGAAAGGCTGGAATTTAATGTGACTCGGTGCCGCTATGCGGAAATGTATCGGCAAATGGGCTTGGCCGACCTTGGCAAAACGCTTTCATGCCTTCGAGATTTTGAGCTTGCCAAGGGCTTTAACCAGGAAATAGAGCTTGTTCGCACACAGACGATCATGGAAGGTGCCCCGTTCTGCGATTTTCGTTTCCGCCTGAAGCCAAAAGCAGCGGCGGAAGGCTGAATTTCCGCGGGGCCGGCAAAGCTTACGTTTTGTGCAGAAAAAATCCCGGGAAGCGGTCATTTTCTGCGTACTTCCTTGACAGTCAGTGCCTGATTTCACTATTTTTAAGGCACACTGTAAAGGTTGTCGTGGTCGGGCAAAGCGACTCTTGCGAGATCATTCGCCGCCCCGCTTCACCAGAGAGAAGAATCATATTCGCCAATGAGCGTTCGCACCCGATTTGCCCCCAGCCCCACCGGATACCTCCACATCGGCGGCGTGCGTACCGCCCTATTTAACTGGCTTCTGGCCAGGCACCAAGGCGGCCAGTTTATTCTGCGAATTGACGACACCGACCAGCAGCGGCATGTTGAAGCCGCCGTCAAGCTGATTCTCGACGGCTTCCGCTGGATGAATATGGACTGGGACGAAGGCCCGGAAGTGGGCGGCCCCTGCGGCCCATATTTTCAAAGCCAGCGTGGCCACCTTTATCGTGAAGCCGCCGAAAAGCTGCTCGCCTCGGGGGCCGTTTATCGCGACTTCACCACTGAAGAGCAGCGTGCCGCCGACAAAGCCGCCGCCGATGCCGCC
>JBJTRR010000137.1:0-10601 GCA_046076185.1 bacterium
TTCTTTTACGCAAAGCTGAGCGGCTGGACGAATATCTAGGCCAGCGCTAAGCCCTGGCTGCACTGAATTAAAGGTCTGACAGATCAAGACGACCTTCCGCCTGAAGCTGGCGGAATCTTTCGCCTGTCCATCGAATACCATCTACCAATGGTGTCGGCGGTAGTGGTCCGAGAATAGTCTGAAGGCGGGTGTCGTCAAGGCTGGGGGCCACTGGCAATTGTCTTTCGCCGTGGGTGACGAGGCCTTTGACTTCTGGCATGGCTTCTTCAAGGGCAGTGACAAAGTCTGCGATGTATGTCACCCGGCCTCGAAGGTTAAAAACATCAGCCCCTTCAAAAGGCTTTTCAAGAGCGGCAAGGAATGTCAGGGCAACGTCAGAGACATACTGCAAGTCTTGATAACCGCCATATGTAATGGCGTAAGGCCGACCGATTGAGGCGGATTTAATGGCCTTTGTCGGCTCGCTGGTCATGCCTGAATCGCGGCCCACCCCATAAACCGTCCATGGCCGCAGGCCGACGTTCGATACACCATGATCCAGCCAGTAAACCCGTGCGTTTGACTCATTACAGACCTTATAGGCACCGTAATGTGTGACTGGTGCCAGGCGAATGTGGTCGCCCAGACTTTCGTTCAGATCGCCCGAATCAGGCAGGCCATGAACGGCAGCGGAACTGGCATAAACCACGCGTTCGACAAGGTCTTTGCGGGCTACGGCGGCTTCAAAAATGGCTAGTGTGCCAATCACGTTAACCATCGCGCCTCGAATCGGGTTGGCACGGCATGGCGGAGTCTGCAGCCCAGCCAGGTGTAAAATATGGCTGGCACCTACTTGATCAACAGTTGCCAGAACTGCGGCAGGATCGGTTACATCGCCCTGAATCGGATGAATCCGCTTTTTCTGCTCTTCACTGACCAGCAGGTCGATCCGGTGCCAGTCTTCAGCGATGTCGTAGATCCAGATCTCGCCACCACGGTCAACCACATGCTTGGCCACCCAGGCACCGATGCATCCATAGCCGCCGGTCATCAAAATCCGCATGATCCGCTCTTTCTAAATGATTCCACCTGCAGGCAGGTCGTTTGATTGTTCGACAATTCGGAATGTATCAGAGATTCGGCCAGCCTGCCATACTTTCATGAGTCGCCTGGCAAGATTCTGGTGTTACGAACTTGAAGATTCGTCATACGCCCGCTAATCTTTTATTATCGCTAATCTTCAATCACGCATTGATCCATTCTGCGGATGCCCTCATGCACATTTCCGACGGAGTTTTGTCTGGCACAGTGAGCCTGGCTTGTGGTGCCCTGGCTGCTTTAGGATGTGGGTGGTGCGTAAGACGGTTTCGGGCCACGGCCACGCCGGCTGATACGCCGCGGCTTGGCTTGGTGGCGGCTTTTATTTTCGCCGCCCAGATGGTGAATTTTCCGCTTGGGTTCGCTCCCGTTTCTGGCCACCTGATGGGCGGAACTCTGGCGGCCTGCCTGCTTGGCCCATGGGGCGGCGGGCTGGCTTTGGCTGCGGTATTGCTTGTGCAGGCTTTGCTGATGGGCGATGGTGCTCTGACGGCTCTGGGGGCCAACTGGCTCAATATGGGGCTTATCGGGGCTGTTGGTTCGGCGTTTGCGTTGGAATTCTTCATTCGAACCATAGGCCGAAGGCTGGGTGTCATCACTGCCGCCATGCTGGCGGCGTGGGTCAGCGTGACGATTTCGGCTGCCGCATTTTCGCTGGAACTTGGCTTTTCATCAGGCTTTACAAACTTCAGGCAAGTGCTGGTTTCCATGGTTCTGGTGCATTCGGCCATTGCTCTGGGCGAAGCGATGATCACCGGTTTGGTATTGCGTGGCGTGTTATGGTCGAACCCTGAACTGGTGCCGCTTGAAAGATCGAATTCGGCCCTTAGCCCGGCTTGTTTCGCCGGGGCTATGGTGGTTACGGCTGCTGTGGTTGTGTTCCTGGCCCCGCTGGCATCGTCGTTCCCCGATGGACTTGAATTCGTTGGCGGTAAACTTGGCTTTATTGCAGAAACAACTTCAACTTACGCTGCCCCTTTGCCTGATTATTCGACCCCCGGCCTGCCAGAAGGTCGCTGGTCAACAGTGGTGGCCGGCCTTGTAGGAACCACGGTTGTCTTCATCGCCGGTTTTTGCTTCTCAAGACTGACCGGTCCGAATTCCCGCAAGATCAGCGGTGTATTATAGATAAACCAATGCCATGCATGAACTTGTCAAAAATAATCTGCTGGTGACCCTTAGAAAGTTTATCACTTGATCCGGTTATTTCGATGGGCCGTGGTTGCCTGGATTATTGTGGTTGCCTTTACGCCGATCACGCGGCTTGAAGTGCTTTGCGTTCAATTGATCGTGCTGGCTTTTGCTCTTGGACTGGCTGGTGTAAATACTGGCAGGGCAATGAGTAAGTGGCAGTCATCGCTTATCACACTTGGGTTTTTATCGCTATTTGTTGCGATGGGGCATCCGCTGAGAGGGCGTCTTGGCATGCTGCCGATCATGGAGGGAATCGTAGTCAAGAATGCGGTATTGTTGGGCACGGTGGCAGCTCTGGTTGAAAAACTTGGCTCGATAAGGCTCGTTGACGAACTGAAAAATATGGGGCTCCCGGCCGAGATTGTGACAACCGTTTCGCTCATGAGCCGTTATGTGCCCATGCTGGGTGGTCAGCTTCAGCGGATGCGACGTGCTCGAGAATCGCGAATGGTTCGATCAAGCATGCCGGGTTTATGGCTGGTTCAGAGTGGTGGGTTGGCGACTTTGCTTGTGCGTAGCCTGGAGAGGGCCGAGCGTCTGCACGATGCCATGATGGCCAGGGGCTGGCAGCCAGCTGTGCAGATTACTGAAAAAAATGGCATACTGGCAGAGACGACGACGAGTCAGGGCGTGACTGCCAGCCAAACCAAGCCCCGGAACGACTAGCCTGTGGACTTGCCGGAACAACACGAAAAAGCGATTCGAATCTGCGATCTGACTTATCGCTATGCTGATGGTGTGCAAGCACTTGCATGCGTTAGTCTAGAGATTAGCCGGGCCGAGACCGTGGCGATTGTCGGCCCGAATGGAGCCGGTAAAACCACGTTGATGCTGCACTTAAACGGTATTTTGCCGCAGGCCAGGGCCAGTTGGTGGGCGAAAGTCAGCCATGGCCATAGCCATTCAGAGAATGCCACAACCACGACAGATCCCAAAGGTGGTGTCTGGATCGATGGAATTCAAGTTGAGCCCAAGGCCCTGCCTGAAATAAGAAAACGAGTTGGCCTGCTGTTTCAGGACCCTGACGACCAACTTTTCGCCCTGAGTGTAATCGACGATGTTGCCTTTGGGCCGATGAATCATGGAATGCGCCGCGAAGACGCTTTAAAATGGGCATTGGAATGTCTGCAACTTGTTGGCCTTGAAGATCTTGCGAATCGACCTCCGAATCATCTGAGCTTTGGCGAGCGGAAGCGGGTCTGCCTGGCGGGTGTACTCGCCTGTCGGCCGACCATCATTGTCATGGACGAGCCAACAGCCAATCTTGACCCCAGGGCTCGTCGCCGGTTCATTGAGCTGACAGCTTCGCTGAATATGACTAAAGTCATTGTCACGCATGACCTTGAGATGGTTCTTGAGATTTGCGGGCGAGCCATTTTGATTGACCAGGGGCGGGTCGTGGCTGAGGGTGATCCTGCCGAACTCTTATCAAATAAAGAACTTATAGAAAAGCACGGGCTTGAAGTGCCAGTCAGCCTGGCTCGCCAGTAAAAAAACGGGCCAGCCTTCAGGCCAGCCCGGTTTCAGAATGTATCTTACTGTTGGACAATCACTTGGCTGATGGCGCAACTTTCGGGGCCTCGACCTTTGGTGCCGCAACTTTGGGAGCGGGCGGGAAGAGGTCTGTCGGCATCGGTTTGACATCGATTTTGGCTGTCTTCTTGGCATCGGTGACCAGTTGTTCCTGACGTTCCTGGGCGAAAGCGTCAAGGGCGGCGTTCTTCACGTTCGGGTCGTTCGGGTTAACCGGTTTGCCATCCTTGGTCTCGGTCACAAGAATCAGGTGATAGCCGAAAGGCGTTTCAACCACTTCGGAGATCTGACCTTTCTTGAGTGCAAAGGCTGCAGCAGCAAAAGGTTCAATGAATTGGCCCTTCCGGAAGAAGAGACCAAGGTCGCCGCCGACCTTATCCTTATTGCCTTCGTCTTCCGAGAATTTATTGGCAGCTTCGGCGAAGGTCATTTTGCCGGTGGCAATCTGCTGCTTGATTTCAAGAAGCTGCTTTTTGATCGCTTCTTTTTGGGCTGCGGTCGATTCGGCTGTGGTCTTCTTCAGAATATGGCTGGCACGCACCTGATCGCCGTTGAAGGCGGCTTTATTGTCGGCGATGAACTTGTTCAGGACGGCGTCGGTAGCTTCACGGGTTACATACTTTTTCCAGAGCAGGAACTGCTCAAGCTCAGCTCGAAGTTCTTCCATAGTCCGGCCACTTTCGGCCAGAACCTTGCCCAGATCGGTTTTCTGCTCAGTCAGGGCTGTTTTCAGCTTATCAACTTCGGCATCAATTTCTGCTGGGGTAACGGCTGTTTTGCTGGCTTTAACTGACTGCATCACCAGCTTGGTGTTGCTCATCACATCAACGGCCGTTTTATAAATCTGGGCGGTGTCGATGTTGGCTGGAAGTTCATATTTTGCAAGAAATTGAATGATCTCGCCACGAGTGATTGGCTCGCCATTAACAGTGGCAAGCACTTCGCCACGCTTGGTTTCGTTGGCCTTTTTCACGGCTGCCGCTTCGGGGCTCAGGGTGGCGGCTGATTTCGCAGCAGGAACCTGTGTCTGGGCCAAGGCTGTTGAAAATGCAATCACGCATGATATCGAGCCTGCAATGAAACGAAAAATCAATCCCGCCGACTTCATTTTAATCATGGAAACCCTCTCCCAATCGTGACACAGGCCCAAACGCATGAGCCTGAATATCATTGTTTGAAATCTGCACAAAATGCATATGTTAGTTTGGTTATACCATTTTTGATGATTTTGTCGTTAGGACTTTGCTGGAATTTTGTCTGCCTTCTGATTGGCCAGCGATGCGTTAATTCAACGTCAATCTGTGGTGGCTGCGATTTTTCTTTAGTTTTTCTGTATAATGCATCGGTGACCTGACGAATGGACTTGCCCTTACCCATCGAGAATCGATCAAAATGCTTCAAACCGGTATTCAGGCTCTTTGTCATTCCGCCGCCATTCAGCCATTGAAGTGGGCGCCAAAACCAACTTCCGGATGGATCGAACTTAGCCCGATTCTCATGGGAATTGTGGGCGAGTGCCGCCCGCTGGTTACTGTCGAGCTTGGTTCAAATGATGGAGTCTCGATCTGTTCGGTCAATCAGGTGATCAAGCCGTACAACGCGGGAATTCTTGATTCTTCCAAGCATCAGCGTTCCTTTTCGGTTGATCCGGACGAGCACCTTCGCCCCGCCGGATCGCCCGCCGCCAAATTCCGTGTTGAGATGGGTAAATATTTCACCAGCGAGTATGGTAAGTTTGGATCAGTCATTTCTTTCGATACAGAGCAGGCCAGATATTACATCCCTGATGAATGTGCGAATCTTTTTCTATTAAACCTCGCCCGTCCTTATGATGAGCTTCGAAAAGTTTACGACCGCTGGATAGGGAAGATCGATCCCAAGGCGATCGTAGTTATTTATGGAACGCAGGGGCGAACTGACGCAACCGCTGGCCTTAAAAAACTTTATCATGAACTGGCCACCACGCTGCCTGCCTTCGAACTGACCAATGGTGAGGGCCTGGGAGTGGTTGATCTCGGCGGAAACTTGACGGAATCACCAATTTCAGAACTTCTTGGTGGAACCGTCGAGCTGAAGGAAGCGGTTCGCCAGCATTTCGCAGGTGTTGGCCAGCGAATGCTTCAGGCTACAGGACATGCACCGGCCTGATTCATGCGGGCTTAACTCAGCCAGAATCGACTGACAGTAGCGACTTCGACCTGCCGAAAGAATCGATTCAAGCCGTAAAGGTGGAACAGTCGATACATTCGGAGAACGAATGTTGCCGGGAGTGCCGAAGTCGGTATTTTCAGCTCAGCGATTGTCGGCGGAGTCAGGCCCCAATGAACGATGATGGTGATCGTCTCTTTTCACGACGATACCAAACCGCACCTGGCGGCCAGGAAGAACCTACGTTCTCGTTCTTCCATTTCATTTTAAGTAACTTAAAAAAAAGGCTTTACGGGAAGTGTGTTATTGGCTTTTTGCTGATGCTTTGTGTGATTCGGCCAGCGGGTGCAGCTGGTAAGGGGAATGTCAGTTTTCACAACGCGACGTCGTTTAAAATTCCTTTTGCAATTGGATCAGCCGACAAAAAACGGATTAAGTCCATAGAACTTTACGTCTCGGAAGACCGGGGCGAAACATGGAAGCTATACACATCAACGACAGCATCAACCAGCTATTTTGCTTTCCGAGGAAATCGCGAGGGTGAATTCTGGTTTGCTATCCGAACTCTTGATATAGCAGGTCGTTACAATCCTTCTGACGATCAACCGATTGAACCAGACTGGCAGGTTGTGGTTGACACCCAGAAGCCGTCGTTAGCTTTGGAAGTCATTGCTCGGCAAGGGCCTATGGCTGCCGTAAGGTGGGATGCCCGCGACGAGAATCTGAATGTCTCATCGCTAAAGATTGAATACTCTCAGCCTGGCACGGGCATCTGGCGGCCAGTGCCGATTGATCGCCTGGCTCCGAGCGGCGAAACCCAGTGGGATGCCGGTTCGGCCAATGCCCTGAGGCTTAGGGCGTCAATCGAAGATAAAGCCGGCAATATTCAGAACTTCGAGACGGACTTGCCCGATGGCGTGGCCCAGCGACCAAAATTCTCGGGCGGAAGGCCCGAGAGCATGGATTCACAAGCCCCTGCCCCAATAGCTCATATGGCATCGGCTGGTGATCGTCGCGGCATACTTGGCATGCAAAATCCGCGGGAGATGCCATCGCGACCTGTGCAGGGCGACTGGGTTGATAATCCTGGCTCTCAGGCAAGCCCCGCTACTGAAAGCAGCCGGATGAGCCAGGTTTATCAGGGTCAACCTGGCGTTAATGCACCATCCAGGCCTTCGGACGCAATGGGGCAGGAAGCTGTTGCCAGCCATGTCAATCTAATCAATTCACCGAAATTTCCGCTGAATTATTCAGTGGATGATGCAGGCCCCAATGGCCCGGCATCCGTTGAGCTCTGGATCACTCGCGATGGCGGCAAGAACTGGTCAAGATGGGCGGAAGACACCGATCGCACCAGCCCTTTCCCTGTCGATCTTGGAGGCGAAGGTTTTTATGGTCTTTCCATTGTGGCCAGATCGCTGGCCGGCCAGGGCGACGAAATTCCGCGGGCCGGTTCGCAAGCCCAGATCTGGGTTGAAGTTGATTCGACACCGCCGGCGATTGTGCTCAACACGATTAAGCTGGGTGTTGGCAATCAGTCGGGACGCGTGCTGATTCCGTGGCGGGCTGAGGATCGTAATTTTGCTTCACGTCCAATCAGCTTGTTTTACAGGCCTGAGACATCAAATCAGTGGATTCCGATTGCAGAAAATATTGAAAATTCCGGCCAGTATTTTTGGACACCTGGCCCACAGGTTCCGCCGGTTTTTCATATCAGAATAGAAGCGATCGATAAAGCCGGGAACAAGTCGGGCGTTGACACGACCAGCTATGAGCCAGTGTTGTTTGATCGTTCGCGACCACGGGCGAAGATCATTGGATTGAATATAAACCCTTTTGTGTCAGTAAGATCTGATAATACGGTGCCAGCATATCGGTCTGAAGAGAAGCCTCATGCCGTGGTGTCGGAAACGCTACCGCACCAGCCGGTGGTTAACAACTTGCAATCGGGAACTGGTCAGAACTTGAAGCCAGAAGTGAAAGAACCGCCTGCCGATTCAACCAAACCGACAGACGTTGCCCCATCTGTTGAATCCGAAGTGAAATTGCCGACAGTTTCTCCGCCAGCGGTTGAGAATCCTCAAAAAACAGAAGATCAGGCTAAAATATCAACGGAAGTGAACATTAAAAATGAGTCCCAATCACTTTCATCAAATGCAAACGTATCAATAAAAAAACAAACAGAAAACCCTCAAAAAGCGCAGAGTGAACCAAAAGCGACGAGTCGAACGGATGATTCAGTCGCAGAAAGTGATCGTAAAAATACAAAATCAACCGAAAGCGTCATGATTAATATAGATGAGATAAAAAAAGAAAGCAATTTAAGTGTTTTAAGCAAAGAAAAAGGTTTGGTTGATGAAAGCAAAATGAAAGTGTCTGCGGAATTACCGCCGCTTGCAGAGATTCCAATGGTTGAGCCGATTAGGGAGCCTCCACCGGCTTTGGGTGTTGAGTAAGAACAGTAAACTTAAGTTAAATTTGCCGAGAGTGTTTCGTTTTTATTCGTATTTTTTCACTTTTTTTGTCGCGAATCGATAGGCCCTGCGGTTGTGATGTTAGATCGAGCCTGAATTCAGGTTCGGTCGATTCACAAAATCCACATCAATCTGGATTCGAACTCTGACAAATCAGTCAGTGCAGACCGAATTGAATACCCGGCTCGAGGTGACTTGTGACTACCTGTAAGCGAGTTCTGGAGATTGCGGTCCGCATGGAAGCAGCCTATCGTAGAAAATTTTCTGGCCGGGCACGTTTTGTGATACCTGACTCTGAAGCTTTTCTGAAATGTTCAGTTGGCCTGATTTCGCTGCACAGCCGCGACGAAAGTTGCCCGGTGGATCCGGAGCTTTTTGTCGCACTTCAGCGTAAAGCCGAACACATAGCTACCGCCGAGCAGGGAAACAAGCTGGATCGCATGCTTGAGTTTTACGCTGGCCGAGTGCATCAGATGATTCAGCGGCTACGGATAGAGCTGGTGCGCGAGCTTGAACACATTGAAGGACTTTACCAGCGCGGTTTCCCGATCGATGATCTGGTGCTGGTTGAGTCAGAATCTGTCTCGCCGGTCGGCCGGTTTATTTTTGCCACCCGTCACAAGCGGCACGATTTGTCGCAACTGATTCTGGCTGATGTACTTCGCCACCACGATGCGTGCCCGCTTTATCGCTTTGCATGCGTAAGCTTAATGGCACCTTGCCATTATCCATCGATTGCTTCGCTGGAGCAGTGGTTGCGCCCTAATTCGTCATTTAACCCAGGATGGGAAGTTTCGCATAACTGACCGGAAACTAAGAGGAACGGATTTCCCGACCCACCATGCTAAAAAAAGTAATTGGAGATGAATCGCGACCTTTTTTTGCTTATTTAGTGACAAGCCGTTGTCGTGTATTGACATTGACCTGTTCTTTTTATAGCCTGATTGTGTCATACGGATGTCGTTATGTGTCAGCCTGCGGGTTTTTAGTGACACACTGCGGTCGACTGGTTCGACCTGCACTCTTGAAAACCAGAAATTTCCGCCATTTGCATCGGCATTCTGCGACACAACTGTGTCGTGGAATGACAATCGTCCCGGTTCTATTCCGTTGCGTGTCAACACAGGTCTTTTTTGGGCCTGAGAGTGACATTGCACTGTCATGTTCCGTCGTAACTATGTCAGTCGTCAAACAGGAGATTCGTCATGCGTCGTAATGCTTCTTCCCGCCGTTTTGTTCCTTCCTTCACCTCTCTGGAAAATCGCGACGTGCCTACCACGTTCGAGCCAATCACCTCTGGTGGCGTTATCACCACTCCACCACCTGTTACTGGCACCGGGCCACTGCCGGTTCCTCCAGTGCCTGTTAATCTGCAGAAAATTTTGAATCCCTATCAGCAAGCTCCGCTGCCTGCCCCGGTTTATATCGCTGTCTGACCCGGTAGGTTGCAAAAAGTCATCGTTGCCAAGACTGATGTTGACAAAAGACAACAGCAATTAAGCCTGATCGGCTTTTTAACTCTCAAAACACAATAGTTTTGAGGGTATGGGTAAAATAGAGAAAATCGTCTGTCTCGCAGCCGTTTATTTTGGCTTTCATGCCAAAAAAATCTTTTGCTGCGCGGATGTTGTCGTGTATTTTGAATGGAGGAAACCTATTTTAGCAACGTAGCACAGTCCAGCGGACTTCCTGAGTGGCCGATGACCGGCCTGAATTAGGAATGGCACGGGTGATCATTATGATCCAGCCACCTCACAGCGATTTTCTGATTCTTGTGGATCGGGTCAGGCAAGGTGATCCCTTTGCCTGGGAAGAATTGCATCGAATCTACAACCCTATGCTGAAGCGAGTGATCAGGGCGAAGCTGAGGGCGATGAACAACCGTGTTCGCGACCTCTATGATACCTGTGACTTCAGCAGTGAATTATGGGGTGTGCTTTACAGTAAGCTGCCTTCGTTGCAAATCAGTTCTGAATCGGACTTACTGGGTTTTCTTACAAAAGTTGCCCAGGACAAAATTTGCGACGCAACGCGAAGGCAGTCGGCGAGCAAACGCAATTCAAGCCGAACATGCTCATTGAACGCAGCGGCCAATGAAGATTCTGGTGCTATGGAACCGCCCAGCCATGAGCCCACGCCCAGCAAGTATGCCATGGCCAACGAGCTGAACGATGC
>JBJTRR010000138.1:0-3441 GCA_046076185.1 bacterium
ATCACATAAGCCCGCCGCTGGGTGAAGGCCTCAAGCATGCGGGCCACTTCATCCTGTGGGCCAGCCACGGCTTCAAGGGCCGCCGCCTGACTTACCGAGCAGGGGTTCGATGTCTCCTGGCTTTGCAGGTCGCCCATGAACTTCGAAACGGCTTCGGGTGCCACTGCCCAGCCAATACGCCAACCTGTCATGGCATAAGACTTTGAAACGCCTGAGACCGTGATCGTCCTGTCGGCCAGGCCGGGGCGAAGCATGGCAAAGATATGGGCCTTGGCATCGCCATAGGTCAGGGCTTCATAAATTTCGTCAGAAAGAACACCTACGTTCGTTTCAAGCACTGCGTCGGCAAGGGCTTCCATCTCGGCACGGGTGTAAACCGAGCCAGTGGGGTTCGACGGGCTGTTGATCATCAGCAGCTTGGAACGTGGAGTCACGGCCGCACGGAACTGGTCGGCAGTCATCTTGAAGCCCTGTGATTCCGGGCAGTTCACAACAACCGGCGTGGCACCTGTCAGCCGCACCAGGTCGGCATAGCTCACCCAGTAAGGGGCAGGGATGATCACTTCATCGCCGGGCCCGGTCACAGCCATCAGGGCGTTGTGAATCGACTGTTTGGCCCCGTTCGAAATGATGACCTGGGCCATTTTCGTGGGAAGGCCGCGACCTGTGTAATGGGCGGCCACGGCTTCGCGAAGCTCGTTGGTGCCGGCAGGAGGTGTGTAGTGAGTCTGGCCACTGCGCATGGCCTTAATGGCCGCTTCCTGAATGTTCAGCGGAGTATTGAAATCAGGCTCGCCCAGCGCAAAGTCCATCACGGCAATGCCCTGCGATTTCAGCTTCTTGGCGGCGGCACCCATGGCCAGGGTCGCTGAAGGGGCAATTAGTTTGGAACGTTCCGCCAGAGAGAGAATCGACATGATCTCAAAACCTGATCAAATGATGGTGGTTATGCCCGCAAAGCCTTTCATGGCATGTGTTTGCCATCTCCGTTCGGCAGACCCGGGGCAAGCGTTGGCTGCACTTTTCACTATGTTTTATAGCAAATTCATCAATGATTTTCGAGCCACTCGTCTGAATTATCTCGCCCTCGATTGATTTACAGCGGCCTGGTCCTCTGCATTTTCATCTCGCAAAACTTGAGTCATTTCTGAAAAAATGAAGTGGAACAAATCACATTTAACAATCGTGACGAATCTATCAAATTTAGCATTCCCAAATCGCCAAAAGATAAGGAGAAAATAAGGGTTGAAAGGTTGAAAACCGTCAGATACAGGGTAATATTGGATAAGATCGGCAATTTGGATAAGCAGCGGTTAGTCTGCATGTCACGGCATCTGCGAGCTTCGTTTTACCCAGGCTTTCTCCGTGAGTTGTGTCCGGATTGTTGATCATGCCCCGAAAAAATGGCGGATGAGTCACCCTGATTCCGCTGAGACAATCAAATAAGGTGTCGAGAAGGCAATGCGTCGCGTTGTGATCACAGGACTGGGCATCGTGGCGCCGAATGGAATTGGCAAAACGGCGTTTACCGAGTCGATCCTTGAGGGTCGTTCCGGCGTGTCGCGCATTGAGTCGTTTGACACAAGCGGGCACCGGATCAAGATCGCGGGCGAGATCAAATCGTTCGACGTGATGCCCTATCTGGGCGAACATCGCAAGAGCGAGAAGGTCATGAGCCGCGCGGTGAAGTTCGCCGTTGGTGCTGCTTCAATGGCCGTAACCGATTCGGGCCTGAATACCGCGAAGCTAAACCCCGAGCGATTCGGCATTTGCATGGGAACGGGCATTACGCCAATGGAAGTGCGTGAACTGGCCCGCCCAATTGCAGAGGGCTATGGCGAAGATGGCTCGTTTGACGTCAGCCGGTTCGCCTTGGCCCAGGCTGAATCCATCTTCCCGCTCTGGCTGCTTCGACATCTGCCCAATATGGCAGCCGCCCATATTTCCATTCTGCATCATGCGATGGGCCCGAATAACACAATTGTGACTGCATGTGCCGCCGGAACCCAGGCTGTGGGCGAGGCCTTTCGCCTGATTCAGCGGGGCAATGCCGATTACATGCTGGCCGGTGGCTGCGACAGCCGCCTTGACCCCCTCATGCTGGTGGCCTATGACGCTCTGAAAACCGTGAGCGGCAGCGATCGTCCGCCAGGTGAAGTCTCGCGTCCCTTCGACGCCGAACGCAATGGTTTTGTGATGGGTGAAGGGGCCGCCGTGCTGATGCTTGAGAGCCTGCAATCGGCCAAACGCCGCAATGCCACGATTTATGCCGAAGTCACGGGCTATGGCTCGTCGTTCGACGCTTATGGCATCACCCGACCCGAGCCGGAAGGCAAGGGGGCTGCACTTTCCATGCTTTCAGCCCTGCGGGAAGCGAAGCTCGACCCCTCTGATGTCAATTACATTAACGCCCACGGCACATCAACAAAGCTTAACGACATTATGGAAACCAATGCCGTTAAGCGTGTTTTCGGCCATCTGGCGGGCAAAATCCCGATGAGTTCGCAAAAATCGATGGTCGGCCATCTCATCGGTGCCTCAGGGTCACTTGAAGCGGCTGCCACCGCAATTACGCTTTCACGCGGGGTTATACCTCCGACAATCAATCAGACAACCCGCGACCCGAACTGCGACCTTGACTATGTGCCCAACATGGCCAGGGAAAAGATGGTTGACACCGCCATGACCAACAGCTTCGGCTTTGGCGGCCAGAATGCCTCGCTTGTTCTGAAGCGGCTCATCCGGGCGTGAGATTTGGGTTGAATATAAACTTATATTTTAAAGACAGTTGAACAACAACTGTCTTTATATTAATTTAATAATAAAGGATTTGTATTAGAAAGGGATTTCTCATCGCGTAGGAGAACTTTCATGCATGATAAAAATGACGGTTATGATCATCTTCGGCAAAGCGAGCGTGCAATTAAAGTAGCAATTTACGGTAATCATGGTATTAATGAGATAGAAGAAGAACAAAAGCTTTTAAATGAGTTGATTCATCTTGAGGTTCAATCCGAATTATTCCAGAGAGATCTTACCGAATTACAAGCGAGCCCATGGAACTACTCAAGCGGTGAAATTAATAATTTAGCCAAAAGAAGAGCAATTGTGAGAGCAGAAAGAAAATTAGCTGTAATGAGACACGAGAAAAAAAAGCAATCGATGCTCAAAGCACAATTCGAGAATGAGATTGAAATTGAAGAGTTAAGAATTTCTAATAAAAAGATTAATATTGCAAAAACTTCTATCAAAGAGGTAGATGAAATGGATGGTCTGGAATTTGAATTGTTTATTGCTGATATTTTCAAACTGAAAGGTTATACAATTGAGACAACACCAGTTTCAGGCGATTTTGGTGTCGATTTAATTCTTAACAAGAATAGTATTAAATCGGCATTGCAAGCTAAACGATACACTGGAAATGTTGGCGTTTCAGCAATT
>JBJTRR010000139.1:0-1808 GCA_046076185.1 bacterium
CATTCGACATACACATACGAAAGCAGTAAGCCTGCAGCCGCCGGTCGCCGGCTCCGTCAGCCAGATAAGGCCCCGGATCAATTCCAAAGAGCAATCCGCTTGATTTATCGCCTTTAATTACATATGGGTCAACATTCACCTTAAACCGGTGCGTTTTCGTATTAAGCTTCGGCACCCAGCCCGCCAGAACCTCGCCATATTTATCTGCCGGTTCCCGGCCAGTGGTATAACTTACTCCAGCAGCGGCAATCAGGTCGCCTTCATAAGTGGCGTCCATGAAAATCTGCCCGGAATAGACCTGGCCGGTTTCCATCCGAATCGATTCAATGCGGGTGCCCGCTTTTTTCACACCAAGGCCCGGTCTTTGCTCGAGACGCTGGCCAAACTGAATTGAAATCCTGTCAGATTTCGACATCTGTTGCAAATACTTTTCAGCAACCGATGGCTCAAAAACCCATATCGCATCGTCTTCCGGCCGGTAATTCTTAAGCGATTTCGGGCTATCATATTTCCAATTCGCCGGGTCGTCATAATGCTTCTTCAGCAGCCTGTAAAACTCTCTGGCTATGCCGCCGACAACCGCCTTATTTCCCGAATCTGTATATCCAAGCCCGCCACTGGTCAAGCCGCCCAAATGCTGCCCGGGCTCAATTAAAATCACGCTTTTACCCATGCGTGCCGCCTGAATCGCCGCCGAAACCCCGGCCGATGTGCCACCATAAACAATAAAATCCGCCCGGTTTTCTGCCAGTGCTGCCGGCAATTGCATTTCCGCTGAAAGCAGGGCCGATGCACTCAGCCCCACCAGAAAACTGCGACGATTCCATTTTTCAGCCGACATCACACACATCCCGTCACATGAAATCCAATTGCAATTCACCTACAGTCGGGTAATCAAAATGCTCTTTCAGCAGTCAAGGGCCGCAAGAATGCCCTGCATGAATTCTGGAAGGTCGGCAGGGGTTCGGCTCGTTACCAGGTTGCCGTCGCGCACGCAGGCGTCGTCCTCCCAAACCATTCCGGCATTTTCCACGTCATCGCGCACGGCAAAAAAGCCTGTCGCTCTCTTGCCTTTCAGGGCCCCTTTGGTTGAACAGAGCATCCACGGCCCGTGGCAGATTGCCGCCAGCATTTTGCCGGCTTTCGCGGCATCGGTCACCATTTGAACCATGGGCTGGCAACGACGCATGTGGTCAGGTGAGTAGCCACCGGGAATGACAACACCGTCAAAATCTGCGGCTGAAACATCGGCTGCGGCAACTTCAGACTTGCATGGATAACCATGCTTGGAATTGTAGATTTCACCTGCCTTAGGGCCGACCAGCGTCACCACGCAACCGGCTTCCTTCAGGCGATAATACGGATACCAAAGCTCAAGATCCTCGTAAAACTTCTCGACCAGAATCGCGACGCGTTTGCCTGTAAGAGCCATGAAATTTTATTCCCAATTGTCAGAATTGTCGTCGAATGAGCAGCGGAATGTACCAACAAATACAAAATAACCGGTCATTACCAGAAAAGATAGAGCCTGATCATTAAACCAAACTCATCCTGAAAACCCGAGTTTTTCGACTTCCGGGTCTAATTCAAATCTGGGCCAGAGTCTATTGACCATATCAATTGGCTTTTTGTTGATTCGTTCGATAAAAATCTTGCAGGCATCAAATAATGCCGTAATTGAAGGATAGCAACACAACTGAGTAAAATCTTCCCGCACCCATTTCCATAGACCTTCAATTGGATTTAAGTCAGGGCTGTAACCCGGCAATG
The DNA here is from genome assembly GCA_046076185.1 of bacterium. Classification (GTDB taxonomy): domain Bacteria; phylum Planctomycetota; class Planctomycetia; order Isosphaerales; family Isosphaeraceae; genus QWQI01. Next base: position 1,771 of record JBJTRR010000139.1, read on the forward strand.
CAATAATCTCAATGCTCAATTCCTGAGCTTTGCTATGC
>JBJTRR010000140.1:0-3919 GCA_046076185.1 bacterium
CCGGGGCTTCAGCGGCGGCTCGTAGGTTGACTGCCGAAAGCTGAACGATTCTTCCCACTTTGCCCCTTCGTTGATCCACTGGCTGATCACACCAGTCTCTTTTTCCGACAGCCGCGTGCCTTCCGGCGGCATCTTGAAGTCTTTTTCGCTTGATTTGATGCGTTCCACCAGGTCGCTTTCAGCCGCCTTGCCGGGCAGCACTGTCTGCGACTTAAGCAGAGCGGCGCGGGTGTCCATCGAAAAGTCGCCCTTGGCCACGCCGCCCGTGTGGCACTTGCCGCAGTGTTTTCTCAGAATTGGTACGACATCGTGGATAAAATCGGCCCCGGGTTGGCGGGAAGCGTCCTGAGCCAGAAGCGGCAGAGGGGCCAATAAAAGCAGCGTTGCCCACAAATTGACAGGACGAATCATCGGCGAAATTCCGTTGGGTTCTTTGTGAATGCAGATTTTGGGCGGCTGGGTCGGGGCGGTATCTTGCGGCACCCGACAATTCCGGTTACAACCATGATGTCAGATTTCGCCCCAATCGATCCAATCATTTTAACGCACCCTGCCACCCGTGCCAACACTTTTCCAGACGCTCATGAAAATTAAATCGACAAATATATCTGGTTATATGCGAATTCACGCCAGCACCACTCTGCAAGCCATTTTCCGCCTGATTAGATTATACCCCATATTATTGACCAGTGCTTTGGCCAACGACCAGAAAGCCGCATTTTTTGAAAGCCGCATCCGGCCCGTGCTGGTGGAACACTGCTATGGCTGCCATTCCGCCGGGGCGAAATCAGTCAAGGGTGGCCTGCTGCTTGACACCAAAGCCGGCCTGGCGGCGGGTGGATCAACCGGGCCAGTTGTGAAACCAGGCGACCCCGAAAATTCCACGCTTTTTCTGGCTTTGAAGTATGAAGGCGAAGTCTCTGACATGCCGCCGAAGGGGAAGCTGCCCGACTCGGTGATTGCAGGCGTCCGGCAGTGGATTACCGATGGTGCTTATGACCCCCGCGTTGATTCAGCAGCCGGCCCGGGCCCGAAACTAGCCGATAACTGGGCTGCCACCTTCGCCAGCCGCACCAACTGGTGGTCGTTCAAGCCGCTTGCCCATCCGCAAATTCCCCGGAACGGCGAGACCAACCCCATCGACGCTTTTCTTCTGCAGAACTTTCAGCAAAAGGGGCTTGCGTTTGCCCCGCCGGCCGACAAAACAACGATTCTCAGGCGACTTTCGTTTGATCTGACCGGCCTGCCGCCCACCGAGGCTGAAATCAGGGCCTTTCTGGCCGACACTGCGGGGAATGCCTATGAAAAGCAGGTTGATCGCTTACGGGCTTCGCCGCATTACGGCGAACGCCTGGCCCGCCGCTGGATGGACCTGACCCACTACTCAGAAACCGTTGGGTCTGAGCAGGATGCCCTGATTCCCTACTCGTGGGCCTATCGCGACTATCTCATCAGGGCCTTTAACGCCGACATTCCCTATGCCCAGCTTGTGCGCGAGCACATTGCCGGCGACCTTCTGCCAAGCCCGCGCCGCGACCCGGCCAGCGGCTGGCTGGAGTCGCCGGCAGGCACCGCCTGGCTGCGATTTGTGGAGTTTTATCACTCGCCAGTTGACGCCAAAAACGAAGAGGCCGTGGTGATAGAAAACCAGATCGACACCCTGGGTAAAACCTTTCTGGGCCTGACCGTAGCCTGCGCCCGCTGCCACGACCACAAGTTTGACCCGATCGGCACCGACGACTACTACCGCCTATATGGCATGCTGCGCACGGCCAGGGCCAGTATCCATACGCTGAATGATCCCGAAAAGGCAAAGCCTTTTGTCAGAGAAGCTGCTGCCCTCAAACAGAAAGTGGCCGATGCTGCCGTGGCGGGTTGGCGGCAAGACCTTGAGAAATTAAACCGACAATTGAAATTGGCCTTTATATCACCAGATAAAACCGATCCAGCCCTTGCCGCATGGCTGAAAAGCCAGGGCGAAACCCCCCGCCGATGGGGCCATGCCTTTGGCAAAGCCCATGATGCAATGAAATTAAATCAGGATCTTTCCATCGCCTGGAAATCGGCATGGAAAGCAATAGCCGAGCAGGGCCCGGCCACATGGGCAAAACCTGGCAGCAAGCAACAATTACTGGCTGATTTTACCCACGCCGGCCAGTTTCCCGCCGGCTGGACGACCCAGGCCGTTTTCACGCCGAATTACAGCGGGCCCGGTAGTTTCAGGCCTGGCAGCAAGCCCGATATTGCATTTGATGCCATTCGCCCTTCCGGGTTTTACAGCGATGCCATCAGCGAAAAGCTTGGTGCCACGGTGCGCTCGCCGGAAATGAAACTCACGGGCGGTGCTTATTCTGTCATGGCATCGGGATCGGCTGGCGCCAGGCTTCGTTTGATTGTTGACAACTTTCAGGGTGTTGATATTCTCTTCGGCGGAGTTACACCGGTGGTCAATCAGCCCCGGCCAAGGTGGTATAAGCTTGGCATACGCGAGATCTGGAAGGGGCAGGAGGGGTATATTGAAATTGCAACTCGCGATGAGCTTGCCTCAGCCGGTGTTGTTCGCGACCTGAACCAGTTTCCTCGCAATGGTCGCAGCTCGGCCGGCATTCGGTATGTTGTATTTCACGAAAATCCGGGAGAAGCTGTGGCCGAAGCTTCGCCTGCCTACGGGCTGATGCAGTCGCTGGGCCGTTTCATTACCGATAGTCCTACACCTGAAAGTTTATCGCACAGGCTGATTTCTGAATTGAATTCGGCCCTGGTTCATTTTGAAAGAAACAGTCTGACAGATGATCAGGCTGCCTTGCTGCAGGATCTTCTGGATGCAAAATTACTGAATAATGCAATCACGCCCGACTCAGGTATTGCAAAAGCTCTTGGTGAATTGAAATCGGCTGAAGAGAAGATCGACTTCTCAGCCCGGTCGATCGGCGTGGCTGAATCTGCCGCATCTGCTTTAAAACAGACTGTTTTCATTCGAGGCGATCATCGCAAACCCGGCAAGGAAGCCTTACCCGGCGATTTGAAACTCAATCATTCGTGGAAACCTGATGATATGACAAACGCCAGCCCAAGACTGGCACTGGCCGAAAGCTGGGCTTCAGGCAAGAATCCGGTTGTGCTGCGTGTCATGGCCAATCGAATCTGGAGCTGGTATTTCGGCAGGGGAATATTTACGACTGTCGATAATGTTGGTCATCTGGGCGAACCACCGGTGCAGCCTGAACTACTCGACTGGCTGGCCAGTGAATTTCAACAGAAAGGCGGTTCCATCCGAAATTTCAGCCGAATGATTGTGACAAGCCGGGCTTACCGGCAGTCGTCACAGGCTACTGAAAAAGCGAATCAACTAGACCCTGCCAATTTGTATTTGTCGCATGCCCCTATTCGCAGGCTCGATGCCGAAAGCCTGCGAGACTCGCTTTTGACAGCCTCGGGCCGGCTTGACCGAACGCTTTACGGCCTGCCACTGGCCACCCCCCAGCCACCAGATCTGACAGACGACAAAAAGCCAGTTTCAGGCCCTGTTGATGGCTTCGGCCGCCGCAGTATCTATCTGAACGTGCGCAAGAATTTCCCCATAGAGTTCATGGAAATCTTTGACCGACCAAGGCCTACTCTCACTGTGGGGCGTCGGAACGTGTCAAATCAGCCATCGCAGGCTCTGGCACTTCTGAACGATCCCTTTGTGAGAAGCGAGTCGGAACGGCTTGGAAACCTTCTCCAGAATGAAATGCAATCCGACCAGGAGACAAAGATTCATTCCCTTTATTTAAGGCTTTTCAGCCGCCCACCCGCATCTGCTGAAATCAGTCGGGCCAAAGATTTTCTAGCCAGTAACAAGGGCAGGTGGGCTGACCTGGTCGCTGCCCTGGTGGGTACAAAAGAATTTTTATTCATAAAATAATCTATATCTACA
>JBJTRR010000141.1:0-1198 GCA_046076185.1 bacterium
GGATGATTTGCAAGTATTCAGGTACCGCCGTTGCCACCATCCATGGCCGAAATTCCTGCCCTGCGCCGACGCCACAGAATTGGCCCGGCCAAGCCAGCGATCGGTTGGCGTTCCTGCGACTGGCTCTTGGGTAGATCCCGCTTCCAGTCTTCATTCGTCATGACCGACAAAATCCATTCCGCCAGCTCAAGGGCCCGATAGGCATCTTCGCCCGTGACTTTCGGCCGGTGCCCGTGCAGAATGGAATTGACGAAGTCGTCAAGCTCGGCGGCCAGCATTTCCGTCTCTTCGCCCTGATATTCATCAACCTTCAGCAGATTGCCGAAGACATGCTCGCGAATGGCATTGGCCGATGTCATATCAAGCGATTCCGGCTGCATTTCGCCACCTTCCAGAATCGTTTCGCCAGGCTTCAGGCACATGGCTTTGCGTGTGGCGAAGTCCATATCAACATAGCCTTCCATACCCCACACCTTCAGCCGGCGGCTGGCCGACATGCTGGCCCGGCAGGCGGAAAGGGTGGCCACGGTGCCGTCGGCAAAATCAACCCGGGCGTCAACCATGTCTTCTTGGCCGCCGAACACAGTCAGGCCATAGGCTGAGACATTGCGAACCGGTGCCGAGACCAGCGAAAGGATGAGGTCAAGGTCGTGAATCATCACGTCGTGAACCACGCCAATGTCGGTTGACCGGAACGAATAAGAGCTATGGCGTTCCGAGGCCAGCAAACGGGGCGTGAGCGAATATTTATTCAGCACGCCCAGCACAGGGTTAAATCGCTCAATATGGCCCACCTGAAGAATGGCCCGGCTGCGTTTGGCCAGCATGAGCAGGTCTGAGGCCTGGTCAAGGTCGGCCGTCAGCGGCTTTTCCACCAGAACGTGAATCCCACGTTCAAGGAAAGGTTTGGCCAGTTTGTGATGCAGAAAAGTTGGCGCGGCAATGGAAACGGCATCGACTTCGCTGAGAATCTCGTTGATATCGCTATAGGCTGCACAGCCAAGAGTTTCGGCAATTTTTTGCGCCTGTTCCCTGCGGCTGTCAACCACGGCCACCAGATTCACGTCTGGGTGATGCCCGAGGATTCGGGCATGATGCCTGCCCAGATGGCCGACACCAACAACGGCAACTCGTGGAATGGATGAAAGTATCACGCCACCCTCCCTTGATCGCGTCCATATCCCAGGGCTGTTGCGGC
>JBJTRR010000142.1:0-5758 GCA_046076185.1 bacterium
CGTATCTGGTATTGACTGATCGCACCATTGGCCTGTTCAGGGACGACCTGCCCATGATTTCTCTTCCCCGCCGCTTCCTGCCGGCTCTTTTGCTCGCGTTTGCACCGGTTTCGGCCATTTTTGCCCAGGAAGCCGCATCGGCCCTTGAGTCGTGGGACGCCGTTTTCATTGGCGGCAAGCGGGTTGGCTCGATTCAGACAAAAGTCACGCCGCTTGACGACAAGGGCAAGCGTTATATTCGTGTGGAAGTGACAACCACGCTCACGTTTAAGCGGCTCAACGACAACGTAACGGTTCGGCAGCGGTTCGGCACGATTGAAACGCCCGAAGGCGAGGTGCTGCGGCTTGACACGCGCAGCAACACGGGCGGCGGCGATATTCGCACCTCGGGCGATGTCAACGACCAGGGCCAGCTTGTGCTGAGTCTGGAAGGGCAGGGGCGTTCGACAACTGAAACAGTGGCCTGGGGCAAGGATGTGCGTGGGCCTTATGCCGTTGAGCAAAGCCTGGCCCGCAGCCCCGTGAAGACCGGCGAGGAGCGAACGCTGAAGTCGTATGTGCCCGACCTGAACAAGGTTATCAGCATCAAGCTGATGGTTCGCAGCAAAGAGCCAGTTGAGCTGGGCGGCGGAGCAAAGCGGGAACTTATGCGGATTGATTCGCTGGTCACAGGCCCCGATGGCAAGCGAATCCCCGAGCTTGACACCACCTACTGGGCCGACGAAGGCGGGCAGGTGCTGAAATCTTTTACAGATGCCTTTGGCGGCTATGTGACTTACCGCACAACGCGAGAAAGTGCTTCGGCACCCATCGTTGCCGAACGGCTTGACCTGCTGGCCACCTCGATCATCAAGACCGAAACCAAGATCAAAAGCAGCGAAACCGTGCGTGCGGCAAGCTATCAGCTCTCGTCGGGCGACCGGACTCTGAATGATGTCATTCTCGATGACATTCGTCAGCAGAAGATTCCAGCGGCTGATGGCAAGACGGGAACATTGACGATCACCACGCAGGACAGGCAATCAGGCCCTGAAGGGCCTGAGAAGGTTGCCGACGAATTTCTGGCGGCTTCGGCACTTGTCAATGCTGAAGACAGCCGGATTCAGGACGTGACCCGGGCCGCCACCAGGGGCATTGATGACCCTTGGGATAAGGTGGTCGCCATTAACAACTGGGTCTCGCGAAACCTGCGGCGGAAGAACTTTGAAGTGGCTTTTGCACCGGCATCGATGGTTGTGCGAACCCTTTCGGGCGACTGCACCGAGCACAGCGTTCTTCTGGCGGCCATGTGCCGGGCGGCCGGCATACCGGCCAAAACCGCCGTGGGGCTGGTCTATGTCGATAGCCTGGGCGGGTTTGGCTTTCACATGTGGAATGAGGTTTACATCAACCGCCGCTGGGTCGCCATCGATGCCACCTTCCGCCAGAGCGAGGTTGACGCCACACACATTAAGCTGGGCGATTCAAGCCTTTCCACCGTGGCACCTTATGAATCGTTCATGAGTGTTGTCAGGGTGTTTGGCCGCCTGAAGATTGAGCCGGTAAACACGCAGTGACAAGGCCGGGAAGAGTTGGAGCCGTGTAGCTGGCGAGCGTCAAAGTTTATCCAGATTATCCGGCCAATGCGATATTTTCCGGCAAATTGTCGGAACCGGTCTTGAGAATTGCCTTCCAAACTGATACAACCCTATTCCAGACAGAAACATGGACGTGAGAAGTCGCATCCTGGCGGATGCCAGCCCCGGCGGCGAATCCTCACGCGAGTGACCAGATTCAGGGTGCCACAGGCATGACTTCAGCGACGGCCGAGCTTGAGCAAGACTTGGTGAAAAGCCCATCGGCCGAGATTTCGGCTGGGCGGCTTGATGAAGCCATTGCCGCCATTACCCGCTGGCTGAAGGCCGAGCAGCGGCCCGACGGCCACTGGTGTGCCGAGCTGGAAGGCGACACGATTCTTGAGTCGGAGTATATCCTGCTCATGGCCTATCTGGGCCGGCACAGGTCGGTCGTTTGTCAGAAGGCCGCCAGATACATGCTGACCCTGCAGAATACCGAGGGCGGCTGGGCGATTTACCCCGGCGGGCCGACCGAGCTTTCGGCAACTGTCAAAGCCTATTACGCCCTGAAGCTGACAGGCCTTTCGACCGACGACCCGCGTATGGTGCAGGCCCGCGAGCTGATTCTCTCGAAGGGTGGGGCGATGAAGTCCAACAGCTTCACCCGCTTCTATCTGGCCCTTCTGGGGCAGATTCCCTACAGCGACACGCCCAGTGTGCCGCCCGAGATGATCTATTTTCCCAAAAAACTGCCGTTTTCGATCTGGGCCATGTCTGCCTGGACACGTGACATGGTGGTGGCCCTTTCCATCATGTCGGCCCTGAAGCCCTGTCGCCCTTTGACAGCTGCCGAAGGCATTGCCGAGCTTTTCGTGCCGGGTGTGGCATCGACACCTGACCTGGGCCCCCGTGGGCTGACCTGGAAGCGGTTTTTCTACCTCGCTGACAAAGGCTTGAAGCTCTACGAAAAAGTAGCCCCCCGGTTCATTCGTGGCCGTGCCGTGGCGGCTAACAAGCGGTTTATGCTTGAGCATATGGAAAATTCTGATGGCTTCGGCGCCATCTTCCCGCCCATGGTTTATACGGTGATAGCCCTGAAGGCCCTGGGCTATGCCGACGACCATGTGCTGCAACAGTGGGCCCTGCAGAAGCTTGACGAGCTTCTGATCGAGCAAAACGGCACCATCCGTATTCAGCCCTGTTTTTCGCCAGTCTGGGATACGGCAATTGCCGCACTGGGGCTGGCTGATGCCGGTGTTCCCGGCGAAGACTCCTCCATTCGTCAGGCCTGCCGCTGGCTCCTGGATAAAGAGATTCGAATCAGGGGCGACTGGCAGTTTCGCGGCCCCGGGCATCTTGAGCCGACTGGCTGGCACTTTCAATATGCCAATCAGTTTTATGCTGATGTGGACGACACAGCCATGGTGCTTCTGGCCCTTCAGCGGGGTTCGACAATCGACGCAGAAGAGACGGCTGTCGTTACCCGCCGTGCCGTGGCCTGGCTTCTGGGCATGCAGAACAGCGATGGTGGCTGGGCGGCCTTTGACATTGATATCAACAATGAAGTTCTGACACAGGTGCCATTTGCTGACCACAATGCCATGCTCGACCCGAGCTGCGTTGATATCACTCTGAGGATTGTCGAACTGCTGGGTGTACTTGGATTCAGGCAGGATCATCCAGCCATCCGCCGGGCCCTTGATTATCTCTGGAAAAATCAGGAGCCGGAAGGCTGCTGGTTTGGCCGCTGGGGTGTCAACTACATCTATGGGACATGGCAGGCCCTGCAGGGCCTGGCGGCCATAGGTTTTGACATGACTGACCCCCGCGTGCTTCGCGCCGTGGCCTGGCTCAAGGCTGTGCAGCAGACTGCCGGCGGCTGGGGCGAATCGTGTGCCAGCTACGACGACCCATCGCTCAAAGGGCAGGGCGTGGCCACAGCTTCGCAGACCGCCTGGGCCCTGCTGGGGCTGATTGCCGCTGGCGAATCTGGTAGTGAATCCGTTCGCCGGGGCATCGCCTGGCTGCTGGAAAACCAGGCAGCCGACGGTGCCTGGGATGAACCGGTTTACACCGGCACCGGATTCCCCAAGGTGTTCTACCTCAAATACCATTATTACCGGGCCTATTTTCCGGCCATGGCCCTGGGCCGGTTTCGTGCTGTTTTGCATGGTTCGGCCAGCAGTTTCACCCGCCCGTCTTCCCGATCCACGCCCTGAGTGTTTCAGGCTTTGACAGAAGTACAAGTCACGATTTCCTGATCTATCAGTAACAAGCGAGCCACAATGCGATTTCCACTTTCCATGTCCATGCGGATCGGTTCCTATGTCGCACGCAAGAAGCTCTCGGGGGCCAAAAAATACCCGATGGTGCTGATGCTTGAACCGCTGCACGCCTGCAACCTGACATGCACCGGCTGCGGCCGGATTCGGGAATACGACACCCACATTAAACAGAGACTTTCCATTCAGGAATGCCTTGACGCTGTTGACGAATGTGGGGCACCTGTCGTTTCCATCTGCGGCGGTGAGCCGCTGATCTACCCGGGGATTGGCGAGCTGACTGCCAAAATTCTTGAGCGTGGCAAGGTCGTTTATCTCTGCACCAATGGCATGTTCATTCGCAAGAAGATCGGCGAGTTCAAGCCATCTAACCGCTTCTTCTGGAATGTGCACCTTGACGGCATGCGACAAAGCCACGACATCGCCGTTGAGCGTGAAGGTGTCTTTGATGAAGCCATCGACGGTATCAAGTGCGCCAAAGAGCACGGTTTCATGGTCTGCTCCAATACAACTGTCTTTACTGAAACGGACATGAACGAGCTGGACCAGCTCTTTGCCCACCTCACCAGCCTCGGGGTTGATGGCTTCATGATCGCCCCCGGCTACGAATATTCGGCCGTTGAAGTGCGAGAGATCTTCCTCAACCGCGAGACGATCCGCACCAAATTCAAGCAGGCTGAAGCCATGTTCAAGAAATATCGCTTCAACACCTCGCCCATTTACCTTGAATTCCTTCAGGGCAAGCGTGAAATGTCGTGCACAGCCTGGGCCAGCCCCACCCGCAACATCGCCGGATGGAAAGGCCCCTGCTACCTGATTACCGATATTCATCATAAAAGCTATAATGACCTTCTGAACAACACCAACTGGGACAACTACGGCTACGGCAAAGACCCCCGGTGCGAAAACTGCATGTCTCACGTAGGTTATGAAGTGGCGGCCGCCGTGGGTGTGAACAACAAGCTGGGCGATACCTTCAAGATGATCGCCTGGCAGTTCCTTTGATCCAACCTGCTCAAGAAAGACCTGAGAACTCCTATGAACGACCGATCGGAAACGGCTGATTCCGGCGGTCGTTCGCGCATGATCGCTCCGCCCCCGCACCGGGCCGACATTGGCATCATCGCCGCCCTGCCAATGGAAACCGGATATCTGATCGATAAGCTGAACAAGGTTCGCAAGTTCAAGTCCTCACAAGGGCTTACAGTTCTTGAAGGTGAATATCAGGGCCGCATTGTGGCGGTTATCCACAGTGGTATGGGCCGGGCCCGGGCCCGCCGCGCTGCCGAACATCTCATTTTCGGCCATCGCCCCTACTGGCTCATCCATCCTGGCTTCGGCGGTGGCCTTGACCCCTCACTGAAAATGGCAGATGTTGTTCTGCCAACAGAGGTTGTCGATCCCTCTGGCTCGCTCGTGCCCATTCCCCTGAAGCCCGAAATGCTGCCCCAGGATATCGTGACCGGGCGGCTTCTGACAGTTGACGAAATTGTGAGAAAAACGACGGAAAAAGCCGAGTGGCGTGAAAAATCAGGCGCTGTTGTGGTGGATATGGAGAGCCACGCTGTGGCCCAGCTTTGTGGCGAGTTGAACCTTCGCTGGGTGGGCCTTCGTGTCATCACCGACACGGCCGGCACCGAACTTCCGCCTGAAGTTCTCACCATCACCGGCCCCACTGGTGCATTTCGCATGGGGGCCACCATCGGCGCCCTATGGTCGCGTCCTTCAGCCGTCAAAGATCTGCTGAAACTGCGTGAATCAGCCACTATCGCTGCCGATAAAATCGCCCATTTCACAAGCCATCTCATTTCGGCCTTGCCCATTCCCTAATGATGAACTACTGAAAAGAAATTCATATGTTATTGATAATTCAACCAATAAATACACCACCGCCCAGGGTAAAGCCAGCCTTGTTGCCAG
>JBJTRR010000143.1:0-1054 GCA_046076185.1 bacterium
TATCAGGATTTTTTTTGATCTGAAGGAAGCAGCAGAAGAGATTGTGATTGTCGATCTTTCCAAGCCATCCCGGTTCGCCACTGTGGCAACTGTAATGGAGTGAAAGGATTTGGCACAGCAATTTACCGACATCGTCATTGATCCGATCCGATGTCGTCATGAAATAGATGAATTTGGCGAACTGCTGGCAAGGCATGCCGAACTCTCCGAACGTGATGCAATTCTGAAGTTTTTCAGAAATCGTCATCACTTATCGGCATTCATTGGTTCATACAAGCGTAATATCGGACCAGCCCGCCAAATCTGTTTTGAATACAATTTTTTCGGAGATTATGTGGCTGATCTTGTGTTAGGTGATAAAAAATATCGGCATTTCTGTGTAATTGAATTCGAAGATGGCAGATTACAAAGCATTTTCAAACCCTCAGCATCAGGAAAATCGAGAGTCTGGAGTCAGAGGTTCGAACATGGCTTCTCGCAGATTATCGACTGGTACACGATGCTCGATGACATGAAAAAGAGCCAAAGATTCAAGCGTGATTTTGGTGAGGGGCATATTCGATTCTCGGCCATGCTGATTATAGGCCGGGATGCCGGACTAACCGATGAATACGACCGGTTCAGGCTTGACTGGCGAACCGACAAAGTGACGATAGACAGCAATCATCTGATCTGCGTGACGTTTGACGAACTTCACCGCCACATGAACCAGCATTTGCAACTCAATACGGGCTATTGAAGCTCAGGAAGAAGCGCGAGGGGTATTTCTGACGATGCAAGCCATTGACCTTGGTAATGAAGACATTCACACCTACCTTGACCGGCACCAGCGCAAGGAACTGCTCCGATTCCTCACCTGCGGCAGCGTGGACGACGGCAAAAGCACCCTGATCGGCCGGCTTCTGCACGACACCAAAATGATTTATGAAGATCAGCTTGCCGCCGTGAAACGCGACAGCGAAAAAGTGGGCACCACAGGTGCGGGCGAAATTGACCTGGCCCTGCTGACCGACGGCCTGAAGGCCGAGCGCGAACAGGGCATCACCATCGACGT
>JBJTRR010000144.1:0-9614 GCA_046076185.1 bacterium
CCTTTTTGGCCGGGGGCCCCGTCAGTCTGAATCTCGCATTGAGCAGTTTCATTGCGATATGGCAGCCAGTATTCAGGCTGTTACTGAAAAAATCATGATGCTTCTGGCCAGGCATGCGCATGAAAAAACAGGAATGAAAAATCTGGTTCTGGCAGGTGGTGTTGCATTAAACTGTGTGGCCAATGGCAAAATATTGCGGGATGGCCCGTTTGAATCAATCTGGATCCAACCGGCCGCCGGCGACGCCGGTGGAGCACTGGGCGCAGCACTTTTCGTCTGGCATCAGTTACTTGATCATCCACGAAATGCAGATAACGTCAATGATTTTCAAAAAGGCTCATTTCTTGGGCCCCGATTCAGTTCTGATCAGATTATTAACACGCTTCATCAGGAATACTTGCCATTTCAGCGATTCACCTCCCGCACCGACCTTTATTCGGCGCTTTGTCAAATGCTTGAGCAGGAAAAAATTATCGGTCTTTTTCAGGGCCGAATGGAATTTGGGCCAAGGGCTTTGGGCGCACGATCTATCATCGGCGACCCCCGTTCCTCTCGCATGCAGGCCAACATGAACCTGAAAATTAAATTCAGGGAGAGTTTTCGACCATTTGCTCCAATCGTCATGCGTGAACATGCTCATGAATGGTTTGAAATTCAGCAAAATCAAGAAAGCCCATACATGCTGATTGTCGCCCCAGTGCTTGAAAATCAAAGGGTGAAGCTTGATGCGAATGAAATGAAATCGATGTCGGATGACCCAGACTTGCGTCGTCGTGTGAATATCGTGCGATCCTCGATTCCGGCTGTGACGCATGTCGATTATTCTGCACGTCTTCAGACTATTGATAAAGAGCGAAATCCGTTTGTTCATGGGCTTCTTGACGAATTTCGGAATCGTACGGGATGCCCGGTGCTGGTCAACACAAGTTTCAATGTGCGTGGCGAACCTATCGTCTGTCGTCCTGAAGAGGCCATCCGCTGCTTTCTTTCCACCGAAATGGATGCACTGGTGCTGGAAGATTGCATCGTCCGCAAGGATAGACTTGGCCCTGAGGCTATTGAAAAAGCCCGCCAGGCACGCGAAAAATATCTAGGCCAGTTTGAGCTCGATTGAAATCACTCAAATGAAGGAAAAATCCAATGCAATGGTCTGATATTCCTAAAAAACCAACAGATAAAATGTTGCGTCAGTTTGGCCTGCTTTGCCTCGTTTTTTTCGGCGGGATTGCCATTTATGGTCTTTACAGTGAATCAAATAACCAAGGGTCGGTTGCATTTGCACTGATTGCATTTCTCTCCGGCCTGGCCGCCATTCTGAAACCTTCTTTGCTCAAATACATTTTCATCGGTTGGATGATCCTTGCTTTTCCGATTGGATTTGTGGTCAGCAAAATCCTCTTGTTAAGTATTTTTCTACTGGTTTTCATGCCAGTATCGCTGATTTTTCGCTTGATTGGCAGAGATGCTCTTGCTCTTCGACGAAAATCAGCTCAAACCGACACATACTGGCTGCCAAAACAACAGCCAGCCGATCCTTCAAGGTATCTTCGACAATATTAAGTGAATGAACAGGGAATCATCATGAGTGAATCGAACAGAGAAAAAAATGCATTTCAAACGGCTGCCGAGGCACAGGAACAGGGCCTTATCGCCGAATTTATTCAGTTTCTCAAAGAAAATAAAAAATGGTGGCTTGCCCCGATTCTTCTGGTTCTGCTCATGATGGGTGCCCTCATCCTCCTTTCAGGGACGGCGGCTGCACCGTTCATCTACACACTCTTCTGACTTCTGAAATCCAGAATTGAAACACACCATGCATTCAAAATCAGATTCCCCCAAAACACGCAGCGGAATATTGAATTTCGTGCTTCTGGCTGTCGGCCTCGGCTTCCTGTCATGGACACTCTGGAATAATCGCCAGGTGTTGGTCGAAGTCTTTTCCAGGCCCATTCAAATTCGCTATTATCTCTGGGGTTTTCTGCTGGTCAATCTGGCCGCTTTTCTCTCGTTTCTACGCTGGTTTGCACTGGTCCGCATGCTTGGTGTGAATTTCAATCTCCTCGATTGCCTGCGGTTGAGCTATGTGGGCAGTTTTTTCAATCTGGTCATCCCGGGTGCCGTTGGCGGCGACCTTGTGAAAGCAGCCTATCTTGCCCGCATGAATCTGCCACGCACGCAGGCCATCAGCACTCTTCTCATAGATCGGATTGTCGGGTTGATTGGTCTGTTTTATCTGGCGTCGGCAGCTTCAATCGTCGGTTGGTCGTCTCTTGTCCCATCTGTTCGCAATTTCGCACTATTTGCCATATTCATGGCTATTTCCGGGTCGATTGCATTATTCATAATTCTACTTGACCTGCCAGGCAAATTATTTCCAAAACTCGCCAGTTCATCAGGCAAAATCGGGATTCTGATTCGCGAATTCGGGCTATTGTCACGGTCGTATCGCGCAAAATGGCCCAAAGTGGTCTCGATGTTATTTCTCTCTATGTTTTGTCATTCCTTAACATGTGCTGCCTGTTATCTTGTCGGATTGGCTCTTTTCCCGGGTTTTCAGGTCTCTTTGGTAGATCACCTCCTCATTTTTCCACTCGTGCTTTTCTCTACGGCTGTACCTCTGCCGTTCGGTGCACTCGGTTTCTCTGAACAGATCAGCGATCAGCTCTTTCAGTTCGTCGGTCATCCTTCCGGCGCCGTTGCCATGATGGGTTATCGTGTACTAACTTATGGCCTTGGTCTTGTCTCGCTGCTGGTTTATCTCTGGAATATCAAGGCCATTCGCGACCTCACTAAAGAAGCCCAGTCCTTGAATGTCGCGGAATCGCTGGCAACAGATCGAACTTGACAGTTTTTGATTTTTCGCTATTAATAGGTTTTACAGGGAGATAAGCAACACAGGGATGTCGCGCACAGGGATGCTCCGTCAGGATGACTCAACACACAAATTCTGCATCATCTATAGAATCTTCGCCCCCGCCCAATCAATTGGGTGACAGACAAAATTTAATAAATCAGCTTGAACTGAAAATTTCAAATCTCGAAAAACGAGTCGAAAATCTATCACACGAGAATTCGAAATTAAAGCAGCAGTGGAGAGAGGCAACCAGCTCCATTTCGTGGCGTGCTGTCAGTAAGATATCGCGTGTGGCAAAAAAACTGGCCCCAGCCGGCTCCATTCGCCGCCGATTTTTAAAATCATCCTGGCGAATGATGATGCTTGTTCGTCGTCATGGGCCGATTGCGTGGCTCCGCAGATCTCTTTCCAGAGCAAAATCAAAGCTGATTCAGGAAATTCAATTTTTTTCCGCTGGACGCAAATCCTTTGAATCAAATGACTTTCCGGTCATTCTTGCCATCAGCCATGTCGGTGGCGGTGGTACCGAACGACATGTGCATGACATGGCCCAGCGCCTTTTTTCAGAGGGAGTAAGGCCAATTTATGCCCGCCCTGATGCGTCAGGCCGATTGATTTTTGAAGAACGCGACGACCTGTGGAAATTAAAGTGGCGAAGGGTCATCAGGCCTGATACTG
The DNA here is from genome assembly GCA_046076185.1 of bacterium. Lineage (GTDB taxonomy): Bacteria > Planctomycetota > Planctomycetia > Isosphaerales > Isosphaeraceae > QWQI01. The sequence continues at coordinate 3,533 of JBJTRR010000144.1, forward strand.
ACGATATTCAAGCCATTTTAAATCAAATCAATCCTTCACTTGTGCATTTGCATCACACCATGGGGGTTCCACGACAACTGTTTGATATCATTAATAAGCAGCAAATTGCAACTGACTGGACACTTCATGACTATCATGCCATGTGTCCGCGGATTCATCTTCACGACGATACCGGGCGATATTGCGGCGAACCTGATCCATCAGGCTGCAATTCATGCCTGAAACGGCTGGGAAACTATCATGGCGACCCCGTTTCAACAACCATCGAAAATTACAGACGAGAATGGGCCGAGCAATTGTCACACGCGCGGGCCATTTATGTTCCCAGCGACGACGCCCGTCAGCGATTATCGCGTTATTTCCCTAAATTGAAAATTCAATCAAGGCCCCATATGGAACCTTCCAGGCCTGATTCGCTGCTTGCACTTAAATTCAATAAGGGAGAATCGGTGCGTGTGGCCGTCATTGGTTCCATCGGCTCTATCAAAGGCTCTGCACCGCTACTTGCGGCAGCACAGGATGCTGCTGCTCGCCAATTGCCCATTGAATTTGTGCTTGTTGGCACCTCAAATCTCGAACCACAGCTTCTCGCCACAGGGCGGGTTGAGCTGACTGGTCCCTATTTTGAGCATGAAGTCTGGAAACGACTTGAAGAAGCCGCATGCCACCTGGCATGGCTGCCGAGTATCTGGCCAGAAACTTATATGTACACTCTTTCAGTTGCCCAATTGGCCGGTTTCTGGCCAATGGTTTATAACATGGGTGCCCAGGGCCGGCGTGTTCTTGATTCAGGCTATGGCGATTGCATTTCCATTGATATGCCGGCTGATGAATTAAACGACCTGCTGCTGAAAAGGGCTGCCCAACTGGCAGACAACGATTTTCCTGGCGTTCCGCAATTTGCAGAATATCCTGATTTTCTTGTCGATTACTATGGTCTGACATATGATCAATTGAAATCGATGGGCGAAAGGAACCAAATTGACACACGTCAAGCGGTTTTGAATCATCCCCATTTAAATTCGAACATCACCCCGCATGAATCAAGGAGCGATCATGCACGTCTTTACGAGCATCACCGCCAATTATCTGCCTAAAGCAGCCGTTTTGGCCCATTCATTGAAACGCACCAACCCCGGTTGCACGTTTCACCTGCTGCTTTCTGATAATCTACCGGCAGATTGCCCTTCGGAAACGCTTGCCGCCTTTGATCATATTGTAACCCCTGACAAAATTCCGATTGAAAACCTCAAAGCCTGGACATTCGGCCACAGCGTTGTTGAATTATGTACAGCCGTCAAAGGTGCGATGGTTGAATATCTCTTTGATACAGTCGGCGCCGAACGTGTGTTCTATTTCGACCCTGATATTGCCGTGCTTGGCTCGCTTGATGAATTAAATCAAACACTTTCGCGGCATTCCATCGCCCTGACACCGCACCAGTGCCAGCCTAAAGAAACAGTTCAAGCAATTATCGATAATGAAATCTGTTCACTGGCACACGGCGTTTATAACCTTGGTTTTCTGGCAGTCCGGCGAACCACCCAGGGCTTGAAATTCGCCCACTGGTGGGCTGATCGGTTGCGAATGTTTTGCCACGATGACAAACCACGAGGGCTTTTCACCGACCAGCGCTGGGTTGATCTTGCACCAGCCTTTTTTGACGACATTGCCATTCTTCGTAACCCCGGTTTCAATGTCGCAACCTGGAATCTGACACACAGAAAAGCTTCAGGCGAGGCGCCGTGGAATATCACGATCAATGGCAATCCGCTTGTTTTCTACCATTTCTCGGGTTTCGATTCGGGCGCTCAGCTTACGATGCTCGACCGTTATGGTAAAGAAAGCCCGGTTTTATTTGACCTTCGCGACTGGTATCTGGCGGAATGTGAAAAATACGGCCAGAGCCTGCTTGGCAAGCGTCCCAGCAAATGGGCAACATTCAATAACGGGAATATAATCACCAAAGAACAAAGGCAACTTTACCGCTCCCGTACTGATTTGCACGTTGCATTTCCTGATCCCTACGCAACAGAAACCATTTCCAGCAGTTATTGCCATTGGTTCGCAGCCAATGGTGCCAAAGCCATTTCAAGGCAGAATCAGCCGGAACCGCAAATCATTAAAATGCTTCGCAAACATTCACACCGGCCACCTCTGAAATGGGCCAAAAATCTCTGGAAATCAGCCAGAGCCGCCATGTAATGACTCATTTCACTGAAATGAAATAAATATCAATCTGCCCCGGTGTAATCCATGAAACCTGATACCGTTGATGATGTCAGCACTGAATTGCATTTGGGGCCTCAAAGTCTTCATCGTGGCCCACATGTTCCGATATCAGCCGCTCAGCTACAATATCAGCCAAACTTAAATCAAAAATCATCGCATAAATCACAGCATTATCCCATGATCGACGTCCTGCGCGGGTTTGCAGCCCTCACAGTCATTGTTTATCATGTCATTGAACACCTTGGCTGGAAGGATTTCCCACTGAAGGGTATTACAGGCCAGTGGTTCCGGCTTGGCTGGATGAGTGTTGATCTCTTTTTCGTCATCAGTGGATTTGTCATTGTATTGTCTGCAGTCAAATCTTATCAGAAATCAGAAAGTGTCAATGCATTTCGACGTAACTATATTCGTCGCAGGCTTTCCCGAATCATGCCACTGCATTACCTGACATGCTGTGTTTTCCTCTTTTTTGTCATGCCTGAAATGTTAAGAGTTCCGCGATTTAATTTTCACCTCTTCACACATGCTTTTTTTCTTCACAACTGGCATCCGGCTACAATTGGATCCATCAATGGCCCGAACTGGTCTCTCGGTGTTGAAATGCAATTCTATTTACTGGTCATGCTGGCCAGCGGCTGGCTTTCCCGCGTGAAACCAATCACATTAATCGCAAGTTGTATTTGCATTTCATGGGCCTGGCGGTTTGGTGCATTTCAACTTTTTCATGGCCAGACCAAATTCGGCACGAACCTGACATGGATGTATACCAGCCAGATTTTCGGCATGCTTGATCTTTTCGCCTGGGGTGGGGTTGTTGCTTTACTTGTTGCCAACGACAAAACCGGTAAAATTCAATTATGGCTCAATCGCTGGTGGGTCTGGGCCACGCTGGCAATTGTATTTTCGCTGCCTCTTATGAAAATTTACTGGTTGAATGCCGAATTCTGGTCTATTCCGGCCATGGTCACTTTATGGCGAACCCCGGAAGGGCTTCTCTGGGCTCTCGTGCTGGCTTTTGCCTGCGGCCTGGGCAGTGGTCGAATCAGCCAGATCTCGGCCCCTCTGCGTTATTTCGGTGTCATCAGTTATGGCCTTTATCTCTGGCATGTTCCGGTGATTTACTCACTCAAAAAAACGAGTCTTGTCAGTCAGCCGCCCATTTTTTTGCTATATACCCTTGTCATTACTTTTATTTGTGCCTCTGCTTCGTGGCACTTATTTGAAAAGCCTTTGCTTGATCGGTTCAACCGCTGATTCGCACCGGGAATCAGGAAAACCTTGCTGGCAAATCGTATGAAAATCGAATAACATCACCCTGACCGGTGAAGCAACACAGCTTTTGCCAAGAATCCCCAACTTCCAAAACTTCCTGCCAGGGAATTCAGAACATGAGTCATCAAATCTCCCGTCGTTCGTTTGTGCGATATTCGTCGGCACTTGCCGCAACCATGGCTGTGCCCACCATCCTGCCCCGCAGCGTTTTCGGTGCCAACAACAAGCTCAATATCGCCACCATCGGCGCCTTGGGCAAAGGCCAGTCCGACACCCATAACGTGGCTGATCTGCACAATATTGTTGCTCTTGTCGATGCCGATAAAAATCGTGCTGAGAGTGCAGCCAAAAGCCTGGCAAAACTTTACTCCGACAAGAAAATCGAGACAAAAGTCGAAGCCAGGCTATACACCGATTTTCGCAAGATGTTCGACGAAATGCACGGCGGCATCGACGCTGTGATCGTCTCGACCCCCGACCACACTCACTATCCGGCCGCCATGTGGGCGGTTCGCCACAAAAAGCATGTGGCCGTGCAGAAACCAATGTGTAATTTCATTGGCGAAATACGTTCGCTGCATAAGGCTGCCAAAGAAGCCAAACTGGTTACGCAGATGGGCAACCAGGGCCGCACAATGGAAGGGCAGCGTCTTGCAAAAGAATGGGTTGAGCAGGGTGCGATCGGGACGCTGAAAGAAATTCGTCTCTGGACTAATCGCCCAATCTGGCCTCAGGGCCCGCTTTACAAGCATGCAGCCCCGACACCTGAAGGTCTCGACTGGAATTCATGGCTTGGTCAGGAAGTCGAGGAACCTTATTTTACTTTTGACAATGGCGAAAAAGCTGCCGATAAGAAAGACGAGGCTAAGAAAAAAGCACGTCGCGGCAACAGCGTACATCCGTTTAACTGGCGTGGCTGGTGGGCCTATGGTTCAGGTGCCCTGGGCGATATGGGCTGCCATATCATGGACGCCACATTTAACATTCTCGGCCGCCGGATTCCATTTAAAATCGACGCGGAAAGCTCGCCTGTCAGCGACCTGACCGCACCGGCCTGGAGCAAACTGGTCTATCATTTCGCAGCATCCGACACGCTTTCGGCCCTGACTGTAAGCTGGCACGATGGCAACAGGGATGGTAAGCAGAATAAGCCGGAACGCGACGCGCGCGTGCCCGAAGAGCTTTTCAAAAAGGCTTCCAGCGGCATGATGTTCATTGGAACCGAAGCAACCATTTTCGAAGCCGAAGCCTACTGCGCCAGCCCGCTGATCTTCTCGGAAGAGCGTCGCAAGGATGTCGAAGCCATGATGAAAGCCGGCAAGATCAAGCAGACCGAGGCCCGTAGCAAGCACGCCGGCAACCCTCAAAAAGAATGGTCTCAGGCCATTGTTGAAGGTTATCTGCCAAGTTCGAATTTCGACTATTCTGCACCACTGACAGAATTTGTGATGCTTGGAAATCTGGCCATTCGTTCGGGCCAATCCGTTAGCTGGGACTCGGCCAGCGGCCGCGTCACCAATCTTGAGTCGGCCAATAAATATGTCAATCGGGCCGCTTATCGCAAGGGCTGGGAATGATTCCCGAATCCTGATTCACAAATTCAATTTTGAAAAATTGCATTTGCCCGGGCTTAACAGGCCCGGGTTTTATTTTCAATAATACAATTTAAGTGCCAGAACCATCTGACACCATGATTTTTTGAATTTTCATTAATCCCGGCAAAAGTGGCCTGACTCGCATTCGGATTTTATGTGGAAACGGGGTCTCATCAGGACTGATCATCAATTGATTGACAGAGAATGAAACAAAATCAACAACAGGAAGGTTATCTGCCGGCTTTGTTTCAAGCCACGCAGTGGCATATTCAGGGAAATGCATTCCATCTGCCGACCATTGAAAAATGACTGGGCTGTCTGCATGCAAATTTTGAAAATAGAGGATATCATTTTGATGATGAATTGTGATTTCAAATTCAACAAATCCGCCCCATTCGTTGATATTCCATGAAACGCTGTCAATCTTCTTTGCATTTTCCAGTTTAATCACATCAGAATTGATGGGCGATACAGCTTCTGATGGCTGAGTGGATGATAAGTTCAATAACCTGCCTTCGCTGAGCCAGCCCCATTCTTCGACACTCATTTCTTTTTGAATCTGGTCAATCAGCTCATTTTTCTGTTTGGCAATTATCATTTCATCAGGTTTAACCGGGTTGATTTTTTCACGGGTTGCGATCAGACGCACTAGTGGAAAAGCATCGGGCCGAAGTTCCAGAACCGATGCATTCCATCCGCGCCTGACTGGTGGAAATATCATTTTCAATAACTCAGAAGAAACACCTTTCTTTTCAGCAATTTCTTTTAAATGGTCAAGGGCCGCCAATGTTCTTCTCTGGTCGGGTTGTTCCATCATCCACGACCAATATTTCATATTATTTTGTTGTAATATCATAAAAACTAAAACAAATAAAACATTGAAGATATTTCGGTATTTCATTTTTTTTGTCAGATCATCAAACCAGGTGGCAAAGAGTATTGAAAACGCAACCACGGCAAAGAGATGATATCGCGATGTCCAG
>JBJTRR010000145.1:0-4243 GCA_046076185.1 bacterium
GGAACGTAAATACGCTGCCATCGAAAAGCTCTTCCATGAATTTCGGCTCGGTGCAAATGAAGGCTCCGGCTGGAGCCTGCTCAAAGCCAGGTATCACCTTGCCAGAAATGAATTGCCAGCAGCACTTGCTGCCATAACGCCGTTCCTGCAGGCAAATCCTGAAGTGATTCGGGCCAGAGAGCTTAAAGCGTTAATCCTGTCGCGAATGGAATTGCCGGCTGCCGCCTTTCAGGAAATGCAGGAGATTGTCCGTCTCAGCGATACGCCAGCACACCGGCGCACGCTTGAGGGCTATCGCATGAATCTGCTGGCCCAGTTGCCATCCACTGATGCCCGCTGGCAATCCGCACTGATTTCACTTCGTCTTGACGACACGGAATCTGTGCTGATTCTGCCTGCCATTTCACGCATTAAGATGGTCAGGTTGATCGACCTTCTGAACCGCTTTCAAGTGTCAGAAGCTTTCAGTCGCGATGAATTCAAGCCTCATCAGGCCAGGTTTTTTGCAAATCTGGCTATTTTACAATCGGCATTTGAAGCGGGGAACTGGCAAAAATCAATCAGCCAGTCACTGGCGATTCAGGATTCATCCATTTCGCTTCTGCGATCACAGGTCATGCTTCTGCTTCGTGAAAAGCAGTTTTCTGAAGCCCGAGCCCTGCTCAAAAAAGGCGTGGCCCTTGGGCTGGGCGAGGCTCAGCTATCTGACATCCGTGGCATGATACTTCTCACCGAAAATCAATACGCTGAGGCTTTGAACCATTTTGACGAAGCCCTGAGACTCAAGCCATCAGCCCAGCTTCGGGCGTGGCGTGCTGATTGTCTGATGAGCCTGAAACGCTGGAATGAAGCCCAGGCCGATCTTACGATCGCACTGGCCTCTGATCCATTCCACCCGGAATGGCGAAGGTTAAGGGCCAAAACCTGGCAAAAGATGGACAGGAAAGACTTTTCACAAATTGATCTTTTCCTTGCCAGTGCCGAAGGGCAGGAAAATCTGATTGTTCGATCGCGCCTCACCATCGCTGCGGCCATGAGCTTTGAAGCGACGGGCAACGACCAGTCATCCTCAAATTTCGCCCAACTCATTCGTGCCAACTGGCCCGAATTTTATCAGCTTGAAACCGGAAAAATTCAAGATGCAAAATCCGACCCCGACCTTCAAAAAACAGGTGTGAAATAAGTTTTTGGTGATTAGAGAGTTTACGGCAGGCGGCCATTGTTTCAGCAATCCGTGACTGTTATTTTTTAATAGTCTGATTGCTCTTCCAAAACCACTACGCGTCATCTGCTCCGTCACCTTATCCTTCCCTGATTTCAGGAGGAAAACATGCTTAATTCAGGCAACTTACGCCAGCGATCCGCTTTTACGCTGATTGAACTGCTGTTCGTTATCGCTATCATCGCCGTGCTGATCTCACTACTTCTGCCGGCTGTTCAATCGGCCCGAGAAGCGGCCCGCCGGGCCCAGTGCATAAACAATTTGAAACAAATTGGACTGGCCTGCCACAATTATCACAGCACCAACGACTCGTTTCCTCTCTCAAGCGCACCTGGTCGCGACCCCACAGTTCCTACCTCATCTTCCTTCTGGTGGGGCCCAGGGCCACTGGTGTTCTCTCTGCAATATGTCGAAGGCAATGCTCTGGCCAATGCATTTAATTTTAACACCCCGTGCGTGGCGGGCTGCACAAACGCTACAGCCGCCGGCAACGTGACTGTGCGCGACACGTCCATGTCAAGCTTTCTCTGCCCTTCCGACCCCTACAACAGCAGTTTCCGCTCGGGCACAAACTACTACAACAGTGTAGGCCCCCAGTTTCGCTGGCACGGTGGCACAGCAGGCATCGGCGTTGGGATGTTCGCCGAAGGAGAGGCGATTTCCATCCGACAGGTGGTTGATGGCACATCCAACACCGTTCTCTTTGCCGAAGGCCTGATTGGCGATGGCACGACAGCCTCAAGAAACGGTGCTGAGGTTTATCGCGATGTTTCCTGGACATCGGGCACTGGCGGCGGCCGCGGCAATGGGGCCGACCAGGCCATGCCCACTGGTTCGGCCAATCTTGTCACCTACACAGCCCTATGCAACCAGACTGCGAAAACCGGCACTGGTGTTCAGGATGATCATGGCCGATATTGGATCATGGCCCGCATGGGCCTTGGCTCAACATTCAGCATGCTACTTCCGCCCAATTCGCCTAACGCCGATTGCACGTTTTATCCGGCCGATAACGGTATGTACACCGCGCGCAGTCGCCATCCGGGTGGAGTGAACACGCTTTTCTCTGATGGTTCAGTGAAATTCGTGAAAAACTCGGTGAATATTGCCACCTGGTGGGCACTTGGCACCAAGGCCGGTGGCGAAGTCGTTTCAGCCGATAGCTATTAAGCCATCATTTTCATGAAAGGCGATTCCATGATTGCACATTTCCAGCGAATCAAGCCAATCCTTACCATCGCCGTTGTGGCGGTGGCAGGTTGCTCGGGCGATTACAAAACAGCAGATAATCAGGCCATTCCAACCGAAGGCGCCCGCAAGGGCGGCCCGGTGGAAGATCTCAAGGATGTAAATATCGACAACGAAGCGGAATTCCTGAAAAATCAGAACAAAAAATCAAAGTAAGCTGCTCTGACTCTCAGAATCCAAGGCGGAAAGGCTGTTTGCCCTTCTGCCATTTTCATTTACGACAAATGATAAAACCCAAAGCCCAGGATGAAGTAAATGCCGACAAGCATTGACCCTTCAAACCAGTGGCTTTCGCCATCATTGGTGAATGTGCGGGTAACAGTGGCGGCAATCAGCACAGCCGCCACTTCATAAAGTGTAAAATTTAAATTCATTGGTTTGCCAAGAAAATAACTGCTGAATACCAGCAGTGGGGCAACCAGCAACGAAACCTGCGTGGCCGACCCCATTGTGGCCTGTATCGTCAGGTCGAATTTGCCGCGCCTGGCAAATGAAATTGCATTTAAATATTCGCCGATATTGCCTGCCAGTGATAGCACAATCACGCCCATGAAGACATCGCTGAGTCCAAATTTCTTCGCAATCGGCTCAAGCGAATCCGTCAGGATTTCGCTCACATAAGCCAGCAGGGCACCAAAGATGATCAGCCTCAGAACCGGGTTCCAGATCGACTTGTGGTGCTGTATTTTTTCTGGCAGGTGCGTCACGGGCCGCGTGATGTTGCTGGGCAGTTCCTCTTTCACACCGGCTTCCAGGCCGCCCATGTCAGCCACTGACTCCTCTTCATTTTCCGGTGGAAAAGGGGCATTTTTATGTGTGTAAAATGTAAATACCAGGCCAAAAATATACATGAGCAGCAAAATCACTGAAATTTGCAACGACAACTGTTCGACTTCATGCTCGTTCGAAAAATGAAAAAGTGCCGGTATCAGCAGCCCGCAGCAGGCCAGCAGCACCATCGACGACTGCACCCGGGCCGGCCTGCGATTAAACAGCAGAATCTTGGATTTCAAACCACCGGCAAAAATCGCCAGACCAAGGCCGAAAAGCAGATTGCCGACAATCGCCCCCGAAATAGATGCTTTCACCACATTGACAAGCCCTTTTTTCAGGGCAAAAAGCGATATCATGATCTCCGGCAGATTACCGGTGAAGGCCAGCAAAAGCCCGCCAAAATTCTCGCCAAGTTTTTCCGACAGTTCCTCGGTCGCCAGTTTTAATTTGTCAGCCAGCACAAAAACACCGAACAGAGTGATCACAAACTCCACTGTCGGATGCAGTTGCAGCTCTCCTACCAGGGCAGATAAAAAGAGCACAATCATTTTAATGATATTTGTGATAAATCCCATTTGCCGGTATCCAGTCAGGAATATTGTTGAACGACCTTCAGACAGCGACTTTCATTTTTTCGATGTCGGAAACCGACCCTCCATATCATCCAGAAATCGGAGAAGAACTTCCAGCCCAGCCGAATGGCCTTTCGGGAAATAATGCTCAAGTTTTCGGGCAAATTTTGAAAAAACGGAAGGCCACAGCCGCAGCCCGCCTGCCAGGATCAATGGCGTGCCTGGGCCCGGAACCACCCAGAATATCAGGCCACTGGCCAGCACGGCGGCCGCCGCTTCGGGTGAAAGTCGCTTCAGCCGTTCCTGAATATCAGGTGGCAACGTGGCAAATCGCGGGTCCCCCACCAGCCGTGCCAGCGAAAAATCAGGCTCCGGCGGTGCCAGTTCGGCTTTATGAATTTCTCGCGTATCGTTCATAAGTCTTTTG
>JBJTRR010000146.1:0-1544 GCA_046076185.1 bacterium
GCCCAACCTCCACCAGGAAACGCAGGCGGTCGGTCGCCTCTCGTAGCAGATCGCCTGCAATCTTTGCCTCTTCGCCAGTATATTTCAGGGTGCTTACGAACTGGAAAAGCCGGCCGATCGGCCATCGGCAAAGCTGGTCAAGCGTATAACCGGCAAGCCGCACAGCGCCGGCATCCTCTCTAATGCGGGCGCCGAAGCAGTCGGGGCAATCGACTTCGCCGATCATACCGCCAAGTGCACCCCGAAAGCTGTAAGAGACCCGGCTGGCTTCATCAAGAGCAGAAAGCACACCCTTGAATCGAACCCGGAAGGTGGGTTGATCGGCTTCTTCGGGCACGGCAACCATGGCCGAAGATTCACGGCCATAAAGCACGGCCCGTCGGGCCTGTCCATCAAGTTCCTGCCATGGCAGGGTGTTATTGACTCTCAAATCTTCCGCTGCGGCATTCCAGGCTCGCCAGAATGGCTTTGATGAGGTGCCGGAAGGCCATGCGGCCACAGCCCCCTGATGAATGGATTTATCGGGCCGTGGAACAATCAGGGCCGGGTCGGCGCCGGTTTTCACGCCAAGGCCTTCACACGAGGGGCACCAGCCCTTGGGGCTGTTAAACGAGAAATGCTGCGGAGTGAGTTCTTCAAAAGCCTGGCTGCATTTGGGGCAGGCTCGATGAACCCCGTGCGATTCAACGGCCCACTGAGGTTCCTGTCTCGTGTCATCGACAACAGCAAGACGAAGCTCTCCGGCACCGTAGGATAAAGCCGTTTCCACCGAATCGGTCAGCCGGCGACGAATGTCAGGCGATATCGTCAGTCGGTCAATGACCAGTTCTGTGTTGTAAGTTCGGCGGGCAGAAAGCTCGCACGGCTCATCAAGTCGGCGGGTTTTGCCGTCCACTCGAATTCTGGTCAGGCCTTCCGTGGCATAGCGTTGCCACATTTCAGAATAGTCTTCGCTGTCTCGCTTGCTGACAGGTGCCAGAATCTGAATTTTTGTTCCTGATTTGTGCTTCAGTATGGCGTCAACAATCTGATCAACAGACCGCACACCTACCTGCTCGGCACATTTGGGGCAATAAGGCTGGCCCAGTCGGGCGAAAAGGATTCTTAGATAATCATATAATTCAGTGATTGTACCAACGGTTGAGCGGGGGCTCCGGCTGGTGGTCTTCTGCTCAATACAAATGGCGGGCGACAAGCCACTGATCTGTTCAACTTTTGGCTTTGGCAGTGGCGTGAGGAACTGACGGGCATAGCTTGAAAGGCACTCAACATAACGCCTTTGACCTTCAGCATAGATCGTATCGATGGCAAGTGTGCTTTTGCCTGAGCCAGAGGGCCCGGAAAAGACCGAGAGACTCTTGCGGGGTATGTCGATTGAGACATTCCGCAGATTGTTCATGGCGGCACCGCGGATACGTATCGGACCTGTGTCAAATAATTCCTGGCTTGGGTTATCGGTGTTAAACAGAGGGATTACAGGTGCCGCTTTTGCTGGCCGAGGTTTTTCGGGTCGGGTTTCTTCCGACTCAGCCATGTCCCGCTGG
>JBJTRR010000147.1:0-1707 GCA_046076185.1 bacterium
CTCTTCGTTACAGAGCGGAATGACGACACTGATCATACGGCTTCAGGCTCTTTGGCTGGTGTATTGGATGTCGCCCTTGACGGTATCAAACCGACCGCTGCCGCTGCAACAAGTTCCGCGATAATCCAGACAAATCGAAGCACAATAGCCGATGCAATCGCCAGATCGGCACCCAGCACTCCACCAGTCACTTCATTTAAAATCCACTCACGCAGGCCCAGGCCGCCGGGCAAAATGGGCAAGGCAAAACCGCCCACAGTGGCCAGCATCACTCCGCCTGCCCCCCGTGGCCATTCACTCGGGCGAAACGTACCTTCCGTATCAAGCGAAACCACCACCGCCACCTGCGATAAACCCCAGCAAAGCCAGCCAGTCACGCCGAACAGAACCAGCGCAGGCCAGTCGCTGCGGCCTGGAGAGGGTGAATCTTCCGGCTCAATCGTCGCCAGCCCCTTTTTCAACAATCTGGCCGCTCGCGAAAATGTCATTGGCAACACCGTTGCCAGAAAAGCTGCCCCGACACCTGCCGAGAGCCATGCCGCCATGGGGTGCGCGGGTGGCATGGCCAGCAGTATTGCACCCAGAAGCCCGCCGATTGCCATCATGGAAAGGGTTTCGTAAAGGGCTGAAAGCATGGCCGCAGTGGCCCGGGCACCACTTCGGCTGATCAGTCCGACACGAATCACAACAACCATGGCCTTGCCAGGCACATATTTGGCTGGGTGGCTGAGAATATAGGCCCGAATGCTCTCGACCGGGTTGACTTTTGGGGCCACAAGCCGCACAACACGGGCGTAATAGAAGCCAAAAACCACTAGCCCGATCACATAAAGTAGACCTGAGAGTGCAAGCAGGGGCAAGTCAGGCTGAAATTCTGGCAGGCGATTCCAGCTTCGGCTGAGCTGTCGCCCGAAGGAACCAAGCACCAGTGCGATAACCACCAGTTTGCCGGCCCTGATCGCCCATTTTTTCAGTCTTTTCTTGCCGGCCGAAAGCTCATTCGGTTCGTTCCCGGCTGTCGGGCTTCCGAAGGTCGAACTTGTCCGGTCCTGTTGCGTCATGACTTTTTTCAAGGGGCGGTTTCGGTCAAAGCCGTGAACTTGATCAGACTCGGGGCTGGTCGGCAACGGGCTGGTTGATCTCAAAATGTGCGATAGACCAGGCCAGTTCGGTATAGCGGTAGGGGTCAGAGTAGAATCGCCAGACCCGGCATTCCGGAGGCGACTTCAGCAGGCCAATGATGATTCGGGGAACCTCGCCATAGTGATTTTCACGCAGGTCGGTCTGGCTGGGAACGGCGGGCCATTTCGGGTGAGAGTGATAGATGGCCATAATTTCCGTTCGCTCGCGGCGCATGGCCTGAACGGCTCGAATCAGGGCCTGTGGGTCTGCATTATATCGGGTTTCGCTCTGGTATGCATTGGGTAGCGGGTAAATCGTCCAGGCATGGGCATCGCGGCCGGCCAGAATTCCACAACACTCCAGAGGCGTTTCTTCGCGGCAATGGCGAATCATCGATTCATAAATATCCGGGCGAATCGTCAGATCCACTTTTCCGCGTGAAACGATTCCGGAAGGGTGAATGCTCATTCGGGATAAAGCGGTGTCGAAAGATACCGCTCACCCAGATCGGGCAGAATCACCACCACGCGTTTTCCGGCAGCTTCAGGCCGCCTGGCCACTTCAAACGCCGCCGCCGCCGCCGCC
>JBJTRR010000148.1:0-13109 GCA_046076185.1 bacterium
GTGGGCACGCGTGGCCTGAACGCCTGCCGCCGGGCACTGATCGACCTTGGGGCCATTTCCATCGTTGGCACCAGGCCTGAAATCTGCCTTGACCACGACGATCATTCGACATTTGAATCGCTCAGGCTGCAATTGCATTAATGTTTCGAACAGATACGACATTAATGATATTCGCCTGAATTGAAACCACCGTTGCCGGGGTATTGCCATGTTGTTGCCTGACATTGAAACATGGAAGAGTCTTACAGACAACGGCACTGATGGCAAAGCCGGCAAGCAGTGGCAACGGCTTGATGAGGCCTATGAGCATTTCTATTACAATCAGAATGATACATTGGCCAGAGAGAATTGCGAAGCAGCCCTCGATGCTTTTCTCACGGTTACAGACAATAATACGACCCGCAATAGTCGTGGTGCATTAACAGCGCTGAAGGCCACCATAACAACCCAGCCCGATCTTCTGACAAAAAGCACACTTGAGGCAGCACGGGAACTACGAAAGTCTGAGGAAATTGCAATTTTCAAAGTGCTGGGAACATTGGAATTCGCCGAAAATCCTAATAAAAAACTTATCCGCACCACAAGCTTTGGCAGTAAACTGAGTGATTTTAAATCATCGGCTGATGATGTCTCAGCCCATGTTGAGAAAATGGGATTGATCTCAGATAAGGCGTTGAGTTCGCACCTGATAGATAACTATGTGCGTGAGATTGAGAGTCATTTCAATGTCAGCGAGATTGTGGGCCACGCCACGTCATCAGTGGTCCCGGCCGTGCATTTTCTCGATAAACTGAAGGTGATTCTGACGGTTCTCGGCCCCCTGACACCGATCATGAGCACCGGCAAGATTGTTTATAATATTGCCCAGATTGTTAATAATAAATTGGATTTTAAAAATAATAAAGCCGCACGAGCCTTCGCGAAAAAAGGCGATGTGCAATTTTCCATTGATGTTCTTAATGAAAGAATTAACAATTTAAATCATCACCTTGAGCTGGACACCGTTCGTGCAGCCATTGATATTGGCAGTTTTCTCCTGATACCTGCTACAGGCGGGGTCAGCAAAGTGGCAACAGATGCATTGGGTGCAGCGATTGACGTGCTTGTTTCGATTCGAGAAACGCATGAAATCAATAATACAATCAATCGCGTAAACAGCGAGATCAAGACATTCCGAAATAAAAAAGAATTGCTTGACCTGATGCTTGATGTGCCAGAACTGGCGGCTTATTTTCTGTGTAATATTGAGACAAATACTTTTCTCAGGTATTGTTCATTTCATGTGAATCAGCCGTTTTTTATGTTAATTGTCGAGGAGAACAAGCACAAGATTGATTCAATTATTCAGCAATCACGAAAAATTATTGAAAATTCTCCGTATCAAGTCAAGCACCATCATGATATTGAAAAAGAAATACAATTGGCACGGGAACAGGAAATGGCGAAAATTCAGCAGGAAAGTCAGGATATTATGGAAATATCACAAAAAATTCAGGAAATGGAACTGGCGAATAAGCGAAGGGAAGATAAAGCCCATGCGCAGAAGCAGCGCCGCCTTCTCGCCTGGCAAATGCTTGAAGCCCAGACGCGTGCCACCGTGGCTGATTTTGAAAATACAACCATCGCCCATCGTGCCTCCGTAAATCGACTGGTTCACGACATTCGGCACGGCGACGAATCAATTGCCGCCATTGAAGAACTGAAAAAAGAACTGGCGGGTCATTTCAGCCCCGAAGCCAAATTCAAACGTATCAGGCAATTGATTGGATTTCTCTTGGGCAAGAGGCCTGATTGGCACGATAAATCACTGGTCAAGCTCGATAAAGGCAGCCAGCTTTATGCCACACTGCATAAGAACTATCAGGAATTCCTGATTGCATTTCCAGAATATGCAGCCGACTGTTAAAAAAACTGCCGGCTGTTCCGAATATCACAGGTTTTTTCTAATATCGACCAGCTTAATTTCAAAGCTGATCAAATCTCAAGCATACCGCCTGGTTTTAATACAATCACCTTGCTGGCAGTGGCTTTTTCCACGGCTTTGGCCCAGGCTTCAGCGTCCTGATTGATCAGCGGGAACGTGTTGTAATGAATTGGCACCACAATGCGGGGCTTCAGCAGTTTCACGGCCCGCAGGGCATCGTCAGGGCCCATGGTGTAATTATCGCCGATGGGCAGAAAGGCCAGGTCAATGCCTTCTTCGCCAATCAGGGCCATATCGCCGAAAAGGCCTGTGTCGGCGGCATCGTAGATCTTTTTGCCGTCGTTGGTGGTGATCAAAAAACCGGCCGGGTTGCCGCCGTTTGACCCATCGGGCAGGGCCGAGCCATGAAACGCCAGTGTCAATTTCACTCGCCCGAACGGGAAATTATGGCTGCCACCGTGCTGCATGCCGTGGGCCTTCACACCCTTGGCCGCCAGCCATTCGCTGATCTCATAATTGGTAATCACCGTCGCTTCAGCCCTTTTGGCCAGTTCAATCGTGTCGCCTACGTGGTCTCCATGGCCGTGCGAAACCAGAATATAGTCAGGGTTTAAATCATCGGCTTTTGCTGAAGCCGCCGGATTTCCCGTCAGAAACGGGTCGATCAGCAGCGTCGCCCCGCCCGTTTTCAATTCAATGCACGAATGGCCCAGCCAGGTGATTTTATTTGACATTGCCCTGTTTTCCTGCCGATTGTATTTCGTTTGTTTCAGCCTGAAGTTGCTATTAATAGCTGGATTGTAGATTTGACCCCGCCACAGGCTCAACCGGCGACAGGCCCAGCCTTTTACGCCATTCATCAAGAATCGCCGAGGTGGCGCTGGCCCCGATACGCGAAACGCCCAGGCCAATCACCTCAATTGCCTTGTCAAGGTCGCGCACGCCACCTGCGGCCTTCACACGCACATGGGCCGGGCTGGCGGCACGCATCAGCTTGAGGTTGTCAATCGTTGCCCCGCCCGTGCCATAACCGGTTGATGTTTTCACGAAATCGGCACGCACTTCGCCGCAAATCTGGCACAATCGCTCGATCTGCTCAGGCTTAAGATAGCAATTCTCAAAAATCACTTTCACCAAAGCCTTGCGGGCATGGGCCGCTTCCACCACAGCCTGAATGTCGTTTTTGACGCGGTCGAATTTGCCGGCCAGCACGTCGCCAATGTTCACCACCATGTCAAGTTCGGTCGCGCCGTCGTCCATGGCCCGCTCCGACTCAAACACTTTGACATCCGTCCGGTGCCCGCCATGTGGGAAGCCAATCGTTGTGCTGGGGGCCACGGTCGAACCGGCCAGAATCTCACGAGCCAGTGGCACAAAAGCGGGCTTGATGCAGACGCTGGCAACGTCGTAAAGCCTGGCCAGGCGGCAGCCGGCGGCCATCTCGGTTTCAGTCAGAAACGGCTGAAGCAGCGAATGGTCAATGGTTTTGGCGACACCGGCATAGGTTGTGGGCTGTGGGATGGTCATTTTTTCAAATCCGTGCAGGGCAGGCGATTGATCCGTAGTCAAAGCAGTGTGATTTTTGTTACAAATATAGCAATGAAGTCGTGTGGCGGGGTAGATGCCCCTGCCGCATAAACCCCACTGAACATGCAAATGCCGACTTAAAGGCAGTGGCTGAAACGAGTTTGGATAGCCCCTGCCGGCCGGAGTGACCAAAAGACCATGGCTGAAGATCTTCTGAACAAGACCTGCCGGATTCGCCCTTCCAGCAAACCGACCGTAGCCGTGATTGGTGCCAGCCCCGACCCCGACCGCCCCAGCCACAAGGCCGTGATTGCCTTTGCTGAAGCTGGTTTTGATGTCTATCCTGTCAACCCCAATGCCGCTGAAGTGGCCGGCAAAAAATGCTACGACCGAATTAGCAGCCTGCCTGTTGATTCGCTCGACCGCGTTGCACTTTTCGTTTCAGGGCAGTTGGGCATGCAGGTGATAGACGAGCTGGCCCACCTGGCCGTTGGCGAAATCTGGGCCGCACCGGGGGCCGACGATCCGGCCGTGATCTCTAAAGCCCGCCGCATGGGCATCAGTGCCTTCCCGCTTTGCAGCCTCGAAATGCTGGGTGCAGCCAAATAACTTGGGCGAGATCGCCCGTAAGAATGCACGGCACGGCTTAAATTCAATTTAGCCCGTGCCGACTACCTTTATATCACTTTCCACGCAGGGCCCAGGCATTATGCGAGCCTGCTTTAGTGCCCTGCTGACCACTTTTCAGGCGAAGGTCGCCGCTGGTTTCGTCTTCGAAAGCCAGTTTTTCCAGCGTTTGATCGTCAATCGGCTGAATCTCATGGCGAAGCCGGCCCCGGCCTGTCAAGCTGAGCCACGCATTGCCCTTGAAAACAAAGCTTTTCGGGTCGGTGCCCTGGCCGACATTGGTTGACATGCCAACCTTTGCCGGGTCGTAAACCACCAGGTTATTCTCAAAAACACCGCCCCGGCAAGGCACAAATCGGGCATCGCGAGATTCCTGCAGAATGCGGACAACATATCGGCCTGGGTTGTAAATGGTGTTATTGGCCACTTTTCCGCCGTCAGATCCGACAAATACAAGGGGCGCGTGCGAGCCTGTAAAAACCGAGTCAGTCACCTCAATTTCTTTGGCTTCATATGGGGCATTGGCCGGGCGGAAATACGGCAGACCGGTGCTTCCGCCGATATTCACGGCCCGGCTGCCCGCGTTTTCAAACCGGCAGCCACGCACGGTCACATTGGCCGACCCGCCCTTGGCTTGCACGCCCGTTCCCTGATTTTGCTCAGTAGCCTTGAAAAAACACTCTCGAATTTCGCCACGGTGGCAGCCGACCATGTCAATGCCCGACCCGCTTGAGCCCCAGTTCACCACCCTGCACCGCTCAATCTGAAAGTCATCGATGCCTGAAAGCTTGATACCATCAAGATTTCCGCCCATCGTGCCAATATCGCGCACCTCAATATTCCGCAGCGTAATGTGGTCGCTGCCCTGCCCCTTGCCACCACCATCGTCGATATTCAGGCCATTGCCGCGTGCCGCTTCAATGATGATTCCATCAACTGTCAGATAGTTTACGCCCGAAAGCTGCCAGCCGCTGTTGCCTCCGCGAAAAACTGGCCTGTTGGCTGCATCGGCTGCACGAATGGTGATCGGCTTGCCGGCTGTGCCTCGCAACGATTCGGCAAAGACACCGCCCTGATATTCGCCTTTCTCAACCAGAATCGTCGTGCCTGGCCCGGCCTCTCTCAATGCCTGCCGCAGCTGATTGCTGTCAGCCACCCGCACATTCTGGGCGAAAATGGCAGCGGCCGATAAATGCAAGATCAGGCTGATGGCTGGAAGAATTTTGTGGTTCATCAATCATGCTTCCGTTCGGCAGGCATCGATAGGTGGGGGCTGATTTTGATTCAGCCCATGTTGACACACCTGCCGCCTCAGGGGAAGGGTTTGATGTGGCTTTTTGCCTGAATTTTCAGCAGGCAAATCTCAGCCCAAAAACTTTTTCGAAAAATTTTAAAAAAAAAGCGTAATGAAAATTTGTTTCGTTCGCATGAGAAAGAGTAGCCGCCAATTGGCTTTCAGCCGTGAAAAATGGCGTGACGTGTTTCAGTCGATCGGGAATTCTGCTTCGGAGAATGATTCATGACATCGACCAGACTCTTTCCAGGCCGATTCTTTTCCAATCTCAAACACTCTCGCAATATTGTGCCGCGATCGGCCGTGGCCCGTTTCGGTATCGCCGTATCGCTGGCCTTCAGTGGCTTTGCGGCTGCCCATGCCGACACCAAACCCACGGCGCCTGTTCTGATGACACATGTCGCGGGCGTTGATGGCCAGATCATTGAATTGACACGCCAGCCCGGCCAGGCTCTGGCCGTTGTTTTCTATTCCACACAGTGCCCCATAGCCAATGCCTGCTCGGAAGAGATCGGCAGGCTGGCTTCGAGCCTTCCAGCCGAGAAAATCAAATTTCTGGGCGTCTGTGTTGACCCTGATATTGACTCGGCTGAAGTGATCAGCCACAAGCGTGAATTTCAGCTTAATATCCCTGTCGTGCATGATCGCGGAGGGGCACTGGTGCGGAAATTCCGGGCGAAAATGACGCCTGAAGCCTTCGTGCTTGACGATAATGGCCGGGTCGTTTATCAGGGCCGGATTGATGACCGCTATGTGAACCGGCCGCAGAAAAATCCGAACCCGAAATCTCGCGACCTGGCCAACGCCTTAACGGCGATTGTCGAAGGGCGAAATATTGCCGTGGCCTGCACAGAAGCCATCGGCTGCCCGATTCCGGAAATCAAAGTCGAAGCCGAGCGTCCTTCACCCACTTATGCCCGGGAAATTTCGCGAATCATTCAAAAAAAGTGCCAGGAATGTCACAGCAAGGGGCAGGTCGGCCCGTTTCCTCTGGAAACTTACGAGCATGCACGCAAGCGGGCCACAGACCTTGCCGACGTGACGGGCGACCGCCTGATGCCGCCCTGGAAGGCCGAACCCGGCTTTGGCCAGAAGTTCAAAAACGATCATTCGCTTTCAATCGAAGAAATTGAAGCTTTTCAGGCCTGGGCCGATGCCGGCGCACCGCTTGGCGATATCTCGGAAATGCCTGCACCTGTCAGCTTTCCGACCGGGTGGAAGCTGGGCACGCCCGATGTTGTGCTTGAAATTCCCGAAGCTTTTGAAATTCCGGCTACCGGCCCTGATCTTTACCGCTGCTTTGTGTTGCCGACCAACCTGCCTAAAGACATGTACATATCAAAGATTGAATACATGCCTGATAACCGGGTGGTTTCGCACCATATGCTGGCATGGGTTGATATCTCGGGCGAAGGCCGACTGAAGGACGCAGCCGAGCCTGGGCCGGGCTATATTTCATTTGTCGGGCCAAATGTCAAAATTCATGGCTCGCTAAGTGGCTGGGCCGCCGGCAAACAGCCGACTGTCACCCCGGAAGGCGTCGGCATCTCGTTGCCCAGAAATGCCGATGTGATTCTGCAGATGCATTACCACCCCAGCGGTAAAAAAGAGCGTGATCGCTCGAAAATCGGCCTGCATTTCAGCCGCACACCTGTGAAGGCTACGGCCCATGTTGTGGCAGTTTCAAATAAATCGTTCACCATTCCGGCTGGTGCTTCGAATCATGAAGTCAGGGCCGAACTGACGATTCCGGCAGATGTCGTGGCGTTCGCATTCACGCCTCATCAGCATCTGATTGGCAAGGAATTCACGATGACGGCGACCTTTCCCGACGGCCGCACCGAAAACCTGATTCGCATCCCTCGCTGGGATTTTAACTGGCAGACCACCTATGAGCTGGAAAAGCCTATGGATTTGCCAAAGGGAACATTGGTGAAACTGGTTGCGACATTCGACAATTCAGCCGGCAATCCGTTCAACCCGAACCATCCGCCACGCGAGGTGAAGTGGGGACCCCAGACAACTGACGAAATGGCCATTGGCTTTATTACGATGTATAAAAAAGGCCAGGACCTGACCCGCCCCGGCGAAAAGGACGACCTGAACTCCCTGATTCTTGAAGCCATTGCCGACCGCGAAAACAAGGCCAGGGCCAGCATCGGCGGCAAGTAAACCGGTCGCCTGAATTGTGGATCAACTTCGAAGCCCCGGGGCCAGGCATGGCTTGCCCCGGGGTATTGCGTTTTGGTTTCCAAATCAGGCAGATAAGACAAGTGACAATTCAGAAAGATGTTTTTTGCAGAATTCTATTGCATGAAATGCATGGTCACATGGGCAGTGGTCGGCCACTCCACACCGGTTTTTGATAGCGAAAGGCCGGCTTGATGGCAACATCCCGGAAGGGTTCCTGATAAAGCACGCTGGCAGATGATGCACCTGGCGGCACCAGCCACATCCACTTGCCGTAAGGCTCCCGGCCCGATTTTTGTTCGTTTCTGCAGAATTCCAGAAATTCGTGTCCTATGGCATGATGGTCAGAGAGTTTCACGCCATCCCGGTCAAACGAGTGCAGCACGGCCTCGTTGATCAGAACCATGGCTTTATCACGCCAAAGTGATCGGTCGTTCGAAATATCAAGGCCCATTGCTTCGGCAATCTGCGGAAGCAGGTTATAGCGGTTAGAATCTGTAAAATTACGGGCTGCAATTTCACTGTCAAGATACCAGCCGTTAAATGGTGCCAGACGAAACTTCAGCCCGGCAGCATCAAACAGCATGTCGCTGACGGCGGGAACACAGTGCCATCGCAGGCCAAGATCGGCAAACCAGGTTTGTTGCGGGTGCGCCAGCCGCGTTTCTTGCCGACAATCGTCAGGCAGCTCAAAAAACCGGGGGGCTTCATCCGGTGTTTCAATCACAATCGGCAGCAGATCAAAATCGGTTCCCGCAGGCTCCCAACCCAGTGTCATTATGTGCCGGGTCAGTTCGTTATTGGCCGGGTCGCCAATCTGCCTGCCGGTTCTCAGCCGAATGCCTGCATAACGCAAAAGCTGGGAATTCCAGATACGGGCGCCTGGCCGTGCCGGCGATTCTGGGGCAAAGATACTGATGGTTGGCCGAAGGTCGCCGCCATTAAAGGCAAAACGCAGATGATCGAAAAGGGCTTCGGCAATTTCAGCGGCCGACGAGATATGACGGCAGTCGTGCAGGTGCAGGCCGTGCCAGTAAAGCCGGCCAACGCAACGCTCGGCATTGCGCCACGCAACCTGCGCCGCAAAACCCAGCTCGGCCGTCGTGGGTGTCCATGTTCCCGTGGCCTCAATCTCATCGGTCACTTCGGCAAGCCGATCGGTGCAGTCATTTCCGCCCTGTGTTTCATAGTAGTATTGCGAGAGGAACTGGCGGGCCTCGTCGTTAACGGAAACCCTGCTTTTCAGGTGAATTGGCTCGCCGGCCGGCCACGAAGGCTTAAAGCCCGGGATTCGCCAGCTGCCTGGCTTCGGAATGGCACCCTCGCCGCGTTGTGGGTGCTGAAAACTCTCAGCCGATGCCGATACGCCTTCAAGGTTTTCACAGGCGGCCAGCACCTCTGAATTAAAGGCTTTTGGCCCACACACAATCACTTCACACGGCGATTTCAGGGCGATCGCTTCACGCCAATGTTCAGCCTCTGGTCGGCCGGTTCGGCTGGTCTCAATCTCTTGAAGTTCGATTTTCCCGCTGGCCGCTGCCTGCCGCAGTTCTTCGAGATAGGCCGCCGAATCTGCTTCGCGAAAGATATAGTGCACTGTCACACGGCGCGAATTGCTGGAAGCACGTGCCGCTGCGACAGCCGTCGTGATGCCGATCCCTGCTACGACAAAAACCAGATCTCGTGAATCGTGCTGCTGTGGGCAGTGGTCGCCCTGGGGCTGCGACACTCTGACAAGCGATCCCTGCGGGGCGGTGCAAAGCCAGTTTGAGAAAAGCCCATCTTCCTCAATCTTCACACCCAGCTCATATTGGTCGGGTCCGAAGGCTGTCAAAGTGTAAGGCCGCCCCACCCATCGCTTGTCAAGCAGAGCCTCAACCCTCACATGCTGCCCTGGTATGGCCAAAGGCAATTTGCCGTCAGCCACGGGCCGCAGCCTGGCTTTTACAGCCCCGGCACACAGCGGTTCAGTCTCCAGTCGGCATAAAACCGATTCTTCCTGCCCCAGCATTAGCGGCAGTCTTGACCGGCAACCGCCACAAACTCCGCCGGCACCCGTGCGCTGAATCAGCTCTTCAACCGTGTTTAAACCTTTCGCAGCAAGCCTTAGCGATGTAACTGTGGCATTTGTGCAGGCGCACACCACTTCTGAGCCGGTGCTCACTCTCTCGGCAGCAGCTTCTGTCAGCCACTGGCCAGTTGATCGAAGGGCATCCAGTTGCCAGCCTTCCAGCGAGGCTCCGCGTAAGATAAACGACATGGCTTCCGGTAAATCAGCCCAGTCCTGCTTGGCCGTCAACCCGGCCAGGCGATGATCATCGCCGGTCACAAGGAACGACACCCCCTCAATCGGCGTGGAAATCATCATGGTTTCTCCCACAGCCTCGGTCGTTCCGGCCTCAACCATTTTGTCGTGGGGGAAGTATCGCACGCGCACCCTTCGACCATCCGGCTGGGAATAATCAGTCACAACACAGCTTTTGCCAGCCGCTTCACCCAGAAAGCGGTAAGCCGACCCGAGCCGGGGAATGGTGTGAACATAGCTCAGCGACTTCAGATTCGTGCCTTCACCAGGCAATGCGTGCCCTGCCGATTGAAAAATGGAGGCTGGAATTTCAAGCAGTTCCACCGCACTGGCGGCCACCGCATGATAGGGCCGGGGCGTGTCCTGAATGACCTCTCGGTCGCCAAAAATAAGCCCGGCCCCCAAAGTTTCATGCGGCACGGGGCACCCTGGCGGAAAAAGATTGACCGAACCTGCAAGCACAAAAAAAGCCGCCTTGGCAGGCTGGCCAGGCTGGTAAATTGTGGCACCTGCCGGAAATTGTCTCGGGGTCATGGAAGCTGAAGCCGCAAATCGTGCGGAATCGGCTAGTTCGGCAGAAAGAACCCGCAATTTCTCAATCGCCTGATTTCTGCCGGCTTCGTTCAGCCGTTCGGCGGCCTGGCTGTCAATCGCCAGTAGCGATCGGAAAAGCTCAGGCGGAATCAGCGCCGCGCTGACATCCGTCAGTGCAATCACCGTGGCATTTGCAAAGTGGCGTTCCTGCCTGGCGCTTTGCTCGCCAATCAGGGCCCCAGGCCCGGCCACCACTCGAATGAGGGTGGTGTGCCCGTTAGCATCGCGAGTAAATATGCCAAGCCGCCCTGAAAGCAGAATAAACACTCCCCTGGCTTTCGCCCCTTCCTGAATCAGGATCTCGCCTTCGGTAAATTCTACAACCGTAAGCGATTCGGCGGCCTCCTGAATTCTTCCGACTGCGATTTCAGGAAAAATTCGTGTCAAATGATCCACAAAATGGCTCGTGACAGAATTGCCGGAGGGTGCGGAATCAGACATGAATCAACTCTTGGTCGGGGTGGTTGTGCCTAAGTCAGTTAAGCGTGAAGCACCGAATGAATCTATCATGAAACAACAATGGGTCGCCCGTTATGCTGTTTCAATGATCGACATGGAATGTGGTGTCTGCAAGGCACAGCATCGTTCTTGAGGCTTCAGGCAAGGCTTCATCGCCTTTGCCAAGAATATAATCGAATTTTGTGAAGGATACACGAATTTTTACCTGCCGGGCTTAAAAACATGGTGCCTATTGAATCAAATCGATTGGTGATTGGCAACATGCATGCAATTTTTTAAAGTGATTAACCAGATTCTTAGAAGGCAGATTAACTCAGAAAACTGATTTGCCCTGGCCTGAAAAATGCAGCCTTTGTTTTCAATCAATCTCTTTCAAGCAGCGTGAAATTCGAATAACGAATCATGCCGTGATGAAATGTTGATATGCTGTTAAATCAATTCATCGCATCATCTGGCTGTAAAGGGCCCTGTATCGTGGCCCGCCAATCCGTTTCAGATCAAATAGCCCAACGGCCGTGTCTTTGCAAAGCTGTCTGATACCAGTGTCGCTTTCAAAATCTGCCATTTTCTCAACCGCTTTTTGGATCTCCTGATCATTCCATGCATCAAATACAATCCCGATTTTATTTTCCGTAATTATGGTGTCGCAATCGCCAATGCCACGGCTGCAAAGAATCGGTAAACCGGCAAGGAGGTATTCCGGGATTTTTGTCGGAGAGCACGAAAGTTGCGAATAGCTCTCCTTTTTAAGCGATAAACCCCAGTCGCAAATGGCCAGATAATTGGCAACCTGATCGGATGTCGCACGGCCAATCCAGAGATTTTCTTTCGGCAAACCGGCCTGTTCATACATCTGTTTGAGAACTTCCGGCGAAGTCTGGCTGAGAATCACAAAACCGGTGTCAGGAAATTGATCATGAATGGCCTTGAAAGTGGCTGTGATTCTTTCTTCAGGATAAAGCCCACCAAGGGCACCGACATGGGCGATGATTCGCGAACAGTGGCCAAGCCCAAGGTCATTTTTGCTGACATTTAATTTTTCAGCGGTTTTTGATTTCATTTCAAATCGGGCGTCGTCAACACAGCAGGGAATGATTTGAATCGGGCGGCCGTCGGGCAGAAAATACATTTCAATTTGATTTTCTGGCGAAGGTGTTGATTTTGGGAAAAGGGCATTGCGCCCGGCATCTGTCAGTAAAACGAATCCGGAAGCCCGCCTGAGCAGGATTTTCTCGACCGATTTGTAAATCAGAAACTTCAGGCTGAGTGCCGACCACCTGCCTGATTCCACCTGTTCTTCCGGGTTGAATCCTCTGATATCAAAAACCAGCTTTGTGCCAAGAAACAGGCTTGAAATGAAGCCGATGGTTGTGCCGACATGGGCCCGGCCATGAACAATTTGAATTTGATTTACTTTGATTAATTTTCGTGCCTGTTGAAATCCGCGGAAAATGTCTTTCACCTTGGCCCATAATTTCCGGCTGTCAGTGTAAGAATTGGGCTGCCAGATAATTCCATCAGATTGCAGTTTTTCACGCCATAATTGCAATTCGTCTGCTGAATAACTCTGTGGGCCACCCTTTTCAAAGGTGATGAGATGAATCAGCCAGCCATCTTTTCGCAATTCTCTGAGATAGGGAAGAACCTGTGTCTGAACAAGCGGTTCACGAAGTCCGAAATAGCTTATGTAAAGAGAGTTGCGAGACATGCTGTTTGATTTCATGGTATTTGAGTTGCCTTATGTTGAAATATAATATTATAATAAAACCTCATTCACAAGTCCCCCCGGCTGAAAAGCCGTCGATCCGGAGCAACCGTTTTGAACATTCTGGTCACCGGAGCCGCGGGTTTTATTGGGTCGCATGTTGTTGACCAACTGTTGCTTGAGAATCATCAGGTGACGGGGCTGGATAACTTTGACCCGTTTTATGCTGAAACGCTGAAACGCGATAATCTTGCATCAGCCCTGAAAAATAAGGATTTTAAGCTCGTTGAAGGCGATATTCGCAGCTTGAGTCTGATCAGCTCGCTTTTTGAAACGATTCGCCCTGATGCAGTCATCCATCTGGCGGCCAGGGCGGGCGTGCGGCCCTCGCTTGAAGATCCGTCGCTTTATATGGATGTGAACGTGACCGGAACCACGAACATTTTCGAAGCGGCCAGAAGGCTGGAAAAGCCGCCGAAAGTGG
>JBJTRR010000149.1:0-4875 GCA_046076185.1 bacterium
AGGGGGATGTCCATCAACTAGCCACTTAATAATTTTCAGGAAATTGATTCTGATCTGAGTTTCAATTTCCTGAAAATTATTAAGTGGCTTAAATTTTTCACCCTGGTCACACCAGATAATTACTGTCGGAGCTTTAGATTCAAGAGCTTTGATAAATTGAGGCTCAAGCGTCGAATCGACGGATTGCAGCCATAATAATCCCTCACCACATGGCCATATTGTCTGCCGCCCTGTTAGAGAATTTAATGTAGGATAAGGCCTGGATCGCAGGAAGTTTGCAACTTTGACATCGGGCTTTAATTCTTTTCTGATAAAACGCAGAACTTGTGTGTAGTCCTGCCAGCAGTACGAGAAATTTGGGTTATCACAATTTCCCAAAAGGGTTCGACATCCTGGTGGAGCCTGTAACGCTATTTGATTGTTTGCCAGGTAAATCAAAGCGTGTTTCGAGGCTTTCAGGTCAAAATAAGCAGGCATACCTGGAAAATAAAATGTAAACCATATGACAAGAAAAACCATCAGGCTGGATGGCCTGATAAATTGCAATTTGCTGATATGGTGATATGCTATCCCACAACAGATACAAGCAATGAACTCCATAGGAATTTCTGTATAAGCATGTCGTACGGGACAAAGTGGTTTATAAAATAGAAATACAAAATAACTGACTATCCATGGCAATATAAATGACCTCTCATTTTTGCATTTCTGAATCGCAATTGAAATGAATGCTATGGCCATACCAGTTATTGCTGAGAAAATAACTTTTGTATTTGCCTGAAGGTACAAATGAGTAAGAATTGAGCGGCGATTGGTCGGCGTATATTTACCATATTTTAATTCATTTAATATTGAATTGATAAAATCGCCAAATATTCCACTTGTCAGAAGGGGCAGAATGGCCAGTATGATAAAGAATAGGGAACTGATTGCAAACAGGAATAAACATCGAAAAGATTTATTTGACAACCCATTTTCATCATACAGAATGGTCAGGATGGATGGGACAAAGAGGATAGCATATGGCCTTATTATGAAGGCCGATGCAAAGATCGCTCCAGTAAACACCCACTTTCGAGGATGATTTGATAATTGCAAAACGATCATTGAGAGAATAAAAAGATAAACAACATGCCAGTCACGCTGCATCACTTTTGAATAATCGAGGCTCATGTAATACCGCAGAATCAAAACAAACCCCAGAAGGCCTGGAACGACAGAATTCAATTTCCTTCGGCTCCAGAATACCAGAAGAGGCCCGCATGAGACGACCAGAAGCGAGTCAATCAGGTTGATGGGGAGCAGTCGCCCCCAGCCAATGACTTTTCCGACAACCCAGAAAAAATAGATGGGACCTGGAAAATTGAAATCAAATAGATCACGGTATGGCTTTTTACCATTGTCCCACATCAGGGCACTCAGTGCAAAATGCTCAATATCCATCCACCAGGGCCATGTAATGTAATGCGGCAACCAGCCAGCAATCCACACAATCGACACAGTGATTAACGACAGCGGAAAAAAGCGATGCAGAAGCACCTGGCTAAAAGAATCAACCTTATCAGCAAATCCATTGATTTTCGTGATTCTGGATTTTTGCCACACGAAAGCAGCCAGAATAAAGAAGCTGATGGGCAAAAGCTGGACGACGATCGCTAATGTGTAGGGATTGAAAATCTTTAACAGTTGTAGATGAAACAACCCTTTCAGAACCAGATAATAGTCAAACAAAAACGGAAGAAGCAGGATCAATGTCGCAGCAAGGCTTAGGCGAACGACCCGTGACCAGTTCATCAGATCACCTCCCTGTATCCAGGAATATTGATCTGATGACTGTCAAAATCAGAATGCTCACATTGATTCGGCCAACGGCCGAAAATCAACGGATCAATCAAAATATGATCATGCGTGGCAACGCAAACCTGTCCTGCTGGACAAGACGAAACATCGATCAGACTCATGTTACTACCGAGGGCCGGTCCCCCTCCTCGCAACGAGTGATTCGTTTAGTCAATTCTCGGTATCGCTCAGAACTAGATCCTGATCAATACACGTTAAAAGAAATTTTAAAATTATTCAAATTATTTTGGGCCAACATTCTAAAATTTATCGCTTTTTCCATTTTTTCAAGAAACTACAGGGATTCCAGATGATCCTGCATCGCTTTTTCTACAATATCGACCCGGTCGAGCCCGGCCACAAAATCATCCAGGCGCCTGTCAGGCTTGATTCTGCCTTCAATTCGCTGAAGATAGACCGGCAATTTGCCAACGAGTTCCGGGCGATTGAGAATTGTGTCCCAGAAGAGCCACGACTGCGAATAGGCCATCTGCAGCGATTTGTCGTCGGGCGAATCGAAAATAGTGTCAGATACCAGCAATTCCCGCAATGGAATCCATGCCGATCTGTTTCGTTTCATAATCGAATTCATCACAGCAAGCCTTGGTGCGTTGACTTGCCCAAAGCCCGGCGCAATGGCCTGCCCGGCCGGTTCGGCAAGTGTCGCAAGCCCTTCACTCAGCAGCATCGGCACATCGCCGTTGATGTTCAGCAGGCCGGTATTGAAACTGAGCTGGTGTGTAACTTCATGCAGAAGGGTGACCTGGTTAGCCCGTTCAAGGCTGGATCGGGTCGATTTCGACCGACCACGATGATCAAAAGTCACCGTCCAGTTTTCGTCAAGGTCGTAATGCCCGCCCTCGTTCGGGGCCTTCTGTTCGCCCAGCAGCTTGCTGTATTGCCCGGCATTGGCCAGAACGACGATCGTCATACGCTCCGCCGCGAATTTAACGGGCAATCTGGCCGCACCAACATAGCGATTGTAAGAGACTGCCGTGTCATCGGCCATCCGCAGAACCTGGCGGATAAAGTCGGGCCTGGCCGTGCCCACAGCGACAAATCGCCGGCTACGCGTGATGGTGGGCACAGGCAGGCTGGCCATTTTGAACCGGTCAACCAGCCGGTCCACCTGGTCTCGCTCAGTTTGGGTGATTTCGTCCTGCATAATCGCAGGCAATTGGGGGCTGTCGCATGTTGAAACGGCAAAAACCAGACCAAGCCGAAGCAGGTTTCGGCGTGAATGCAAAGTCAGGCCGATGGGCAGGTTGCGATAGCCATTCATGAGAATTTTACGCGTCGTTATTCAGGGCTTCATAATTGCGATACAGCATTTTTCATGATAGCATAACCCTTATAATCTGACCAGTTCATTCGGTATTCGAGCCCCTTCCATGACACATCACCCGCCCCGGCCTGCCTATCGATTTGATCACATGCTCGCGCTGGAAGATCTTTCAGCAGAAGAGATTACCTATATTCTGGATCAGGCCGACACCTATTCTGCCCACGCCACGGCGGGGCGGCTGAAGCATCAGGTGCTTACGGGCACGCTTGTTACCCAGCTTTTCTTTGAAAATTCCACACGCACACGCTCCAGCTTCGGCCTGGCGGCCCGCCGGCTGGGGGCTGATACTCTTGATTTTACGCCTTCGTCTTCCAGCCTTTCCAAAGGCGAATCATTTATCGACACGGCCCAGAATCTGGTCGCCATGGGCGCCAAGGTGCTGGTGGTCCGGCATTCCGTGCCAGGCACGCCGCAACTCCTTACTAAATATACAGATGCCGCGATTGTCAATGCTGGCGACGGGGCCCACGAGCACCCGACCCAGGCCCTGCTTGACCTGCTGACGATTCGGCAGCGAAAAGGGCGCATTGCCGGGCTGACGGTCGCCTTGGTAGGCGACATTCTGCACAGCCGCGTAGCACGTTCGAACATCTGGGGGCTGAAGAAGTTAGGTGCACGCGTGATTTTGTGCGGGCCAAGCACGCTGGTGTCGGAAAAGTGGCGGGAGATGGGCTGTGAGGTGGCCCACCATCTTGACGAGATTCTGCCGGAAGTGGACGTGGTGAATGTCTTGCGAATTCAGTTTGAACGTCAGCGAAGTGCTTTATTCCCAAGTGTTTCTGAATATTTCCAACTTTATGGCATGACGGCGGAACGGGTGGAAAAGGGCCGCCCTGACATGCTTTTGCTCGCTCCGGGGCCAATCAATCGCGGCGTTGAGCTGACCCCCGAAGTGGCGGATGGCCCGAATTCGGCAATATTGGCACAGGTGACGAACGGCCTTGCGGTGCGAATGGCCGTTCTGGGCCTTGTGCAGGGGCAGGTGGCGCCGCCGATCAGCGGTTAATGCTTGCCTGATATCAACTTACAAGAAGTCAAAAGTTCTGGCGAGAATGGGGCTGAAAAGTGGCAAAGCTGACAGTGATTCGTGGCGGGCGTATTATTGATCCCCTTCAGGGCCTTGACTTTACAGGCGATTTATGGCTTGAGGGGAACCGCGTGCTTGGCACCGAGCCCATGCCCGGCCTGGTGGCCGACCGCGTGATTGACGCCACTGGCCTGATAGTTTCTCCCGGCCTGATTGACATACACGTGCACCTGCGAGAACCCGGCAACGAAGAGGACGAAACCATCGCCACGGGGGCCGATGCCGCCCTGGCGGGTGGCTGGTCAACTATAGTGAGCATGCCGAATACCCGGCCGCCGATCGACTCGCCGGCTGCGGTGGAATTTGTGATCCTGCAGGCCAAGCGGGCCGGCAAGGCACAGGTTCTGCCTTCGGCCTGTGTGTCAAAAAACCGTGCCGGCGACGAACTTGCGGAACTTGGCAAGCTTTATGAGGCAGGCGCAGTCGCCTTTACTGACGACGGAGCACCGGTTTCAAACGATAGCCTGATGAGGCGGGCTCTGGAATATTCGCGGATGTTCGATGTGCCGATCTTCCAGCACTGCCAGGTGATGAAGCTGACGGAAGGCGGCGTGATGAACGAAGGTCTTGTCTCGCTGAGACTTGGGCGGACGGGCATGCCGCC
>JBJTRR010000150.1:0-2321 GCA_046076185.1 bacterium
CAGAACCGGAACAAGATCCTTCACGACACTGATCTTCTTTTCATAGATCAGGACGTAGGCGTCTTCCAGAACGGCTTCCATCGTCTGCGCGTTGGTCACGAAGTAAGGCGAAAGGTAGCCGCGGTCGAACTGCATGCCCTCGACCCACTCGACTTCCGTCTTCAGGCTCTTGCCTTCTTCAACGGTAATCACGCCGTCTTTGCCGACCTTTTCGGTGGCTTCGGCGATCATCGAACCAATTTCATTGTCGAAGTTCGAAGCTACAGTGGCAACTTGTTCGGTTTCCTTGCGGCTCGAAACCTTGACCGACATGCCCTTGAGCTTTTCAATGATGTCGGCAACGGCTTTGTCCATGCCACGCTTCATCAGCATGGGGTTCACACCAGCAACAACAGCCTTCAGGCCTTCGTTGTAAATGGCTTCGGCCATCACGGTGGCCGTGGTGGTGCCGTCGCCGGCAATGTCAGAAGTCTTTGAAGCGACTTCCTTCACCATCTGGGCACCCATGTTCTCATACTTATCTTCCAGCTCGATTTCTTTGGCAACGGTCACGCCGTCCTTAGTCACCGTGGGTGAGCCAAAGCTCTTCTGGATAACAACATTGCGGCCGCGAGGGCCCAGAGTCACCTTAACGGCTCTGGCCAGCTTGGCCACGCCACGCTGCATCGCCTGACGGGCTTCCTGATCAAATGCGATCATCTTAGCGCCCATGAGTATCTATCTCCTTTGTGTTTGGAATCAGTTGTGTGTTTGAATTTAACGGGCGAAAGGCCCGGAATCTCAGCCGACTACGGCCAGAATGTCGTCTTCACGCATCAGCAGAACTTTTTTGCCTTCAGGCAGTTTGAATTCATCGCCCGCATAGCTGGTGAAGAGAACCGTGTCGCCCACCTTCACCTGAAGCTCACGGCGCTTGCCGTCTTTGGTCAGCCGACCTTCGCCCACGGCAACAATCTTGCCCTGCTGCGGCTTGTCCTTCGCGGTGTCAGGCAGAACAATACCACCGGCGGTCGTCTGCTTGGCTTCTTCACGCTCAACCACTACGCGATCGTTCAAGGGAACCAGTTTCATCGTGATCCACTCTCTCCGATTCGAAAATCGAAAAACCCGTCAAACCAGCGTCGATCATTTACGAGTCTTCGAAAACGCTGGTTCGATATCCTGATGATTCACCGATGCAACTCCCGTGCCGTTGCTAAAATAAATGTTTTAAGTCTATTGTGTTAATAACTTTGTGAAATCTGTGGCAATGTCAAACGGGCTGATTTCTGCCATTTTGGCAGATGTTTTTCCGGGTTTTCGATGACTGAGCATCAGCGTTTGATGACAGTCGAACGAGGCTTTGTCAGGTCTGTTGTTTCCGGTCGTGTGGCCAGCCGGCCTGTTTCTGAACCTGTTCCCTGGCTCGACCTTTTTCTGGGCTGGTAAGTTTCCATTTGGAAGGACTTTGCAGTATTTCCTTCAGAGGTGGCCGACGCTCTTGTGGCAGAAGAAGGCGAGGCCGGAATTGGCGATGATTTCACGGAAAGGGCTGAGGCCACGGACTTTGGCATTTCTCTGGCCGCCGATTCGCTGAAACCGCCGATATTCTTGCCTGCCCCGGCCTGCAGCGGCCGTTCCGCATTCACAGCCGCATCGACTTTCACCTGGTCGTTGACTGTCGTTTTGGCCTCGACGGCGATCTGTTTAATGGCCTCGACGGTGGCGTTTGCCTTGGCGGCGTTTTTTGTCTCTTCCTTCAGTTCAGCGTAAGTCTTTTTCAGGCCATCTTTTGTGAGCCCGTTTTCTTTCACCGTTTCCACTTTCTCGGCGGCTTTGGTTTTGGCTGAGGTCAGCAATTCTTCCAGCCAGGCGAGCAGGCCTTTGGTTCTTACCGTTTTCACCATGTTCTGCATGCGGCCTTTCGCCACCGAAGAAAGATGGTTAACTGATTCAGAAGGGTGGCCTATGGCGACATACTTCCCATCGCTTGATTTCGGCCAGGTCTCTGAAACCTGTTTCACACAAAAGCCAAGGATGATATAGCAGACGAGGGTAGAAAAGAGGCTGCCTGACCAGAATTTCAGCGCGGTGCCAAAGGCTTTGTTGACACGGAATCCGGCAAAACTTTCTACGCTGAAGTACTCATCGCACAACAGATGCGACATATAGCCGACCATGATTCCACTGGCCATATAGACCCGAACCCAGTGGTTTTCATGCGGGTAATGCAGGTACATGACCGAACCCCAGATGAAGCAGGTCGGTATGCTGTGAAACATGCCCCGATGCACAGTGATTTTGCCCAGAAACCAGCGAAGCCCGCGCGACCAGAAAAATGC
>JBJTRR010000151.1:0-14439 GCA_046076185.1 bacterium
CAGGGCAAAGGCCATGGCCATGCGGTGGTCGTCGTAGGTGGCCACTTCACCAGGGGTATAGGCACCAGCCGGCGGTGGGATGATCGTCAGGCCGTCGTAATGCTCAACCACTTCCGCGCCAAATTTGCGCAGCTCGGTTGCCACCGCATTGATGCGATCTGTCTCCTTATGACGAATGTGGGCCACGTTGCGAATGCGTGTGGCACCATCGGCAAAAAGGGCTACCACGGCCAGTGTCATCACCGTGTCGCTTATGGCGTTCATGTCGATATCAAGACCACGCAGAGTGCCACCAACGACGGTTGTATGCCGGTCGCCAATTTCCACCTTGCAGCCCATGTGGGCCAGCACCTGCACAAAGTCCATATCGCCCTGCATGCTGGTGCTGCCCAGGCCTTCAACCGTCACTGATCCGCCGGTAATGGCCGCCAGGGCAAAGAAGTACGAGGCGGCCGAGGCGTCAGGCTCAATCGCATATTCCCGGCCCATGTAATGGCCTGGCTTGACAACAAATCGCTTGTTTTTGCGGTTCTCAACCCGCACGCCAAAGGCACGCATCACGTCAATTGTCATTTTCACGTAGGGAATGCTGACCAGCGTGCCATCGACCTCTATTTCCGACGGATTTTTGGCGTATGGCAGAGCCATTAACAGGCCTGAGAGGAACTGGCTGGAAACGTCGCCCCGCACACCCACAAAGCCGCCATCAAGGCCATCGGCATCAAGTGTCACGGGTGGGCAGCCCGAATTGGTTTCAGACCGGGCAATTGCACCAATCCGGTTCAGGGCCTGAAGCAAGTCATTAATGGGTCTTTCACGCATGCGGGCCGAGCCATCAAGGCGGAATTTGCCGTGACCGATGGCAAGCATGGCAGTGAGAAACCGCAGCGATGTGCCGGAATTGGCCAGGTCAAGCTCGGCCGAATTCACCGGAATGCCGCCCGATTGGCCCTTCACGCTGATGGTGCATCGTGAAGGGTCGTGCTGGGTAGGAATGCCAAGCAGGTTCAGGGCCCTGATGAGAACCTGGGTGTCAACGCTATCAAGCGCACCGGTCAAAAGAGAATTGCCTTCAGCCAGGGCCGCAACGACAAGTGCCCGATTGGTAATGCTTTTTGAGCCAGGCACACGCACTTTAGCATGCAGCCCGGGGGTTGAGAACGGTTCAATGGCGAGACATTGGGTCGAGTCTGACATGGGCAATCGGAATTTCGTCGTTGACAGTTTTGGTTCAAATCAGGTGCGGGTCTGCTCAGTTATCCAGCGATGCGGTAAGTGATTCTACCTTTTTGAGCAGGTCACTTCGCTGATCTTTTCAAAAAGAAAGACTTTTCGCCGGTCGGTTTTGCCTTTTTGGAGGAAAATACAGTTGGCCCGGCAGTCAAAAACTTCGGCCAGAAGGCGAGTGATAGCCTCATTCGCCCGGCCATCTTCAGGCGGGGCCGTGACAGCCACCTTCAGCGAGCCATCGTGTAGGCCGGCAAATTTCTCTTTTTTTGCCCCTGGCTGGGCCCGCACAGCCAGAGTGGCACCCTCAGGCGTGTCGCGAATTTCGATGTTCATTCGGCCTGAAGCCCTTCAAAAAGCAGCGAGCCGACGCGCACGAAAGTCGCCCCCTCTTCAATTGCCGATTCAAAGTCGCCCGACATGCCCATCGATAGATCCGGCAGCGGCCGGCCGATTCTGGCGGCAAGTTTTTCAGCCGTCTGCCGCAGGCCGGCAAAAGCCGGTCGGGCCGATTCGGCATCGGTCCCCAGGGCGGCCATGGTCATCAGGCCGGTTACGGGAATACCAAACTGAGTGATCATGCCAGCAATGGCCTCGGCATCATTTAAAATGGATTCCTGATCCCAGCCATGTTTGCTGGCCTCGCCCGACATATTCACCTGCAGGCAGACACGCTCAAGCCGGCTGGCCAAGGCCATCAGCTTACCAATGGCGGCCAGCAGATCAAGGCTGTCAACAGCGTGGATCATCGTGACTAAAGGCAAAGTTCGCTTGAGTTTATTTGATTGCATGTGGCCAATGGCGTGCCAACGAATCTCAGGCAGGTCGGCCAGGCTTTCGGCTTTTTTCCAGAGTTCCTGCGGATAATTTTCGCCAAGGTGGTGCTGGCCCAAAGCCACCAGGCCATGCGCCCAGGCATCAGGGGTGCGTTTGGTCACGGCGACAAGATTCGCGGCATC
Source organism: bacterium (assembly GCA_046076185.1). Taxonomy (GTDB): domain Bacteria; phylum Planctomycetota; class Planctomycetia; order Isosphaerales; family Isosphaeraceae; genus QWQI01. The sequence continues at coordinate 2,187 of JBJTRR010000151.1, forward strand.
AGCGGGCCGACCGCTGCGTTTGGCGGCAGCGGCGATACGATTTGTGACGGATTCCAAATTGGCCCTGAGCTGGTCGATCATCTGCCGAAGCCGCCCCGATTGATTCACTTTCGCTGCAAAAACCGTTTCCCTATGGCTATACTAACTTCAGAATGCCTTTATCGTAAGGGCTGTTTTGCAACCGTAGCGGGGAATCATCGAATCATGTCAAGCGGTCGCGCTTTTCTTCTGGGCCTGGGTCTCCTTTCCGCCTTGCTGATCATCGGCCAACTGGCCATGGGGCAAATGATTGTGATGGGCAAGGGTGGCACCGGGCTTGTGAAGGCACACCAGCATTCAGGCTATACAACAGTTTTGCTGAGCTTGGTTTACATACTGATCAGCCTGCGTATTCTGTCGCGGCGTTCATGACATTGAACCACTCTTTCTGGTTGCCGTTTCGTAAATCGGCATTGTTTTTGCATGCCCAACAAAACATGCATGGTGCCTGCTTTGCTGGCACGTAAACCGGTTTACGAGCGATGCTCGTTAATGAACGACCGGGTATTGCCAGATGACAGGCCATGGGAGAGGTGGCTCTGAGTCGGTAATACCCGGTTTATTCTTTTTACTCAATTTGCCAATTATTTTGTTTGTAATGAAGTTTATCTAGTTTTTGTCCGAATAATTCAGTGTCATAGAAAATACGCCAGGATGGCGTGATTGGCTGTTCATTTGGGTACTCTCCACCCGGCTGAATTTCCTCAGACCCCCACATGCAGGAAGCGAAGGTTCTATCGCATGAGAGTAACAGGTGGAGAGACCGCGGCCACGCGCCGACCTGAAATCTGGGCGAGATTTCGTAAAGTTTCAAAAATCATGGCCTTTGCCGTAATGATTTCGCAGGCAAACAGTGTGGCCACGGCACAGGAAGCCCCGCTGAAGGGTGTTTTTTCGAAAATCACCTCGAAATTCCAGCGGGAAGAGACTGGCCGGAACATGCTTCGGGCCTCTGGTCTGGGGCAGGGTCTGGGCCAGGTGCCAGACGATTCAGAGGTAAAGAAGGTACTGTTTCAGGATTCACCGCCTGCCCCGGGCGGGCTGTGCATTCCCGTCTCACCAGGCCCGGGTAATGTTGAGCTGGCACTGCCGGCTGCTGAACGCTCGTTCGGTGGCGGTGCCCCGACTGAAACCGAGGCGGGTGCTGAAGCAGCGGCTGAGGAAGAAGCCGAGCCAGGGCTACTAACCCGCTTTTTAGGCATGGAAGACAGCCCCGTTCAGCTTTATGGCTGGATCCAGAACAGTATTACCGGCAACCCCGGCAACCCGAAGAATCGCTACAATAATGGCGTTAACCCGAACTATCTGGCTAACCAGTGGATGGGTAACCAGTATTACCTGGTGGCTGAAAATGCTCTTGAGCAGGGCGACGAGCTGAACTTCGGGTTTCGAGTGGACAGCCTGTTCGGGCACGATGCCAACTGGAACCACATGGTCGGCGTGCTGAATAACGCCTTTCCCTACCCTTATTTCGCCGGCTGGGATCCTGCCCAGTTTTATGGCGAGGCCCATTTGCCGATCCTGACCGAAGGCGGTGTCGATGTTAAATTCGGCCGCTGGTACACCCTTCATGGCTATGAAGTGGTGCCGGCCACAGGTCGGCCCCTGCTTTCCGTGCCTTACATGTTCAATTATGGCCAGCCGTTCACACACGTTGGCCTGATGACAACCTGGCATGTGAATGACCAGCTTAACATTTACAACGGCACAACACCGGGCTGGGATCGCTTCTTTAACTCCAAATACAAGTGGGGTTACATGGGCGGCTTTGCATGGACAAGCAAGGACGAGAAATTCAATATCACGTCCATCTATTCCATCACCCACGGCCAGTTCCCGAACTTCTTTAACGAGAACACACCCACCTATCCTTGGGGGCAGGCATGGGCCGGCTACAGGCCAGGCCAGAACAACATTTACTATCAGGGTAGCTGGCGAAACTTCTTTACCACGGTCATGTCGTATAAGTGGTCAGACAAGCTGACCCAGATCGTTGAGACTGACCAGGGCTTTGAAAACAGCGTGGCCGGTATCGGGCCGATCGGTCAATCAGGCCCCGTTCCCACTAACTATCCAGCCAAGAATGTGACCTGGTTCAGCTTCGGCAACTGGTTCCTCTATAACTTCAACGACAAGCTCACCGGCGTGTGGCGGTCGGAAGTCTTCTGGGATCCATCCGGCGGTCGAACTGGCCTTCAGAACAACTACTACGAACAGACCCTCGGCCTCATCTATAAGCCGACAAGCTGGCTCTGGATTCGCCCTGAAGCCCGATATGACTGGTCGCAGTTCAAACCGTTCTATATCGACGGCACACAAAACAAGCAGTTCACCTTCGGCCTGGATGTGATTCTGCTCTTCTGAGGCTAAAAAATCGGCAGCGGGCCAGACCCGTCAGCAAAGTGCCAATTCACGGGCAGAGGGAAACCTCTGCCCTTTTTTTATACAAAAACAGATCGTTTTTTGTGAGTTTACAGTTTTTAACACTTTGGCACAGGCTTTGCATTTCTTATCACCGACTGCTTTGAGCGAAGTTTGTGCACAAGCTTACCTCGTGCGGCAAAAATTGGCCCGCCTGGGCCTGACGATGAGTCTGGTTCGATCACAATCACGCTGAACTAACTTCAACCAACTCTCAGCGTGTTCGACGCATGGAATGATTAGCAATAAGTTGTCTGTCTTAAGACATACAGCGTTGCAACAGTCCTCTCTCAACGATTCTGACAGGGACACGACCATGAATAAAGTCACTCCGATTCCATTTCTATTTTTGGCAATAATCGCCGTTCTTGGGCTGTTGCCGATCGATTTATCCTCGCCCCCGAAGCCTGGCGACCCACTGAACTCCGGCGACACGGCCTGGATGTTAACCTCTTCGGCTCTTGTGCTTTTGATGACACCGGGGCTCTCTTTCTTCTATGGTGGCATGGTTGGTTTCAAAAATGTCGTTTCGACCATGCTGCAAAGCGTGATCGCTCTTGGATTAATGAGTATTCTCTGGGTAACAGTCGGTTTTGGTCTGGCCTTCGGTGAAGATGTTGGTGGCCTGGGTTTGATCGGTAACCCATTGACATACTGGATGTTTAACGGTGTCTGTTGTGACACGGGCGCTCTTGGCTCGGGCTCAGAGATTAAATTGACGATTCCGCTGCTCGTTTTCTCGCTGTTCCAGCTCAAGTTTGCCATTATCACACCAGCCTTGATCACCGGCTCGTTTGCTGAACGCGTGCGATTCTCTTCCTATCTTCTCTTTATGATTCTTTTCAGCATCGTGATCTATTGCCCACTGGCCCACATGACGTGGCACCCGGACGGCATCTTCTTCAAGTGGGGCGTGAAAGACTATGCAGGTGGAACGGTTGTTCACATGTCGGCAGGCTGGGCAGCCTTGGCGGGTGCCTTGATTCTGGGTCGCCGTAAGTCACATGAAAGTGGCCACGACCACGTTCCTGCCAACATTCCATTCGTAATTCTTGGCACAGGCATGCTCTGGTTCGGCTGGTTCGGCTTTAACGCCGGTAGTGCCCTCAAGGCTGACAGCAACGCAGCCGTTGCCTTCGCCACCACGAACACGGCCAGTGCCGCCGCTATGCTTGGCTGGATCTTCTTCGACTGGATGCGTGGCAAGAAACCATCGGCTCTGGGTGCCTGCATCGGTGCAGTGGTCGGGCTTGTGGCAATTACACCTGGTGCTGGATTTGTGACAGTCTCACAGAGTATTTTCATCGGTCTGGCCGCCAGCGTGATCAGCAACCTGGCCGTTCACTACCGAACTAAATCTTCGCTTGATGACACGCTCGACGTCTTCCCCTGCCATGGTGTGGGCGGCATGACGGGCATGATCTTTACCGGGATCTTCGCAGCTCTGCCTGCTGATGGCAGCGTGACCCGTGCTGATCTCCTCATGGCACACGGCAAAGCCCTGGTGTTGGTTTCAGTGTTTGCCTTTGTCGCATCGTTCATTCTCTTCAAGCTGACCGATGCCATCATTCCGCTGCGTGTTTCGCCCGAGCAGGAAGCCGAAGGTCTGGACATGAGCCAGCATGGCGAAGCTGCCTTGGCGACAGACGTCTTCGGTGCTGCCGTAGCCTGATCACGCATGGCTTCAATCAACGCAGTAAATGGAATTTCAGCAAAGCGGGCCTCTCTGATGGAGAGGCCTGTTTTTTTTATTTGCACGAGAGATTAAGTTCTGGCCCGGCAAGAAAATCGGAGAATGCTTGATTTCAAAGAGAAAAGTGATATCATATTGTGCAGGGGCGATTAGCTCAGTTGGCTAGAGCACCAGCTCGACACGCTGGGGGTCAAAGGTTCGAATCCTTTATCGCCCATATTTAACCCTGACGCTTCCGTCCGGGTTTTTCTTTTTCTCTGATGCAGTCAAAATGAGCTATTTCGCCATCGCCACGGCCAGATTCGACGAAATGCTGGCGTTTTATCGCGACCGGCTGGGCCTTGAAATCATCAGCGAATTCACCAGGCCCAATGCCAGGGGTGCTTTCATCAGGCTTTCAGGCGAATCACGAATGGAGCTGATCGACGCGACCCGACAATCCAAACCAATGCGGCTGGAACCGACGGCCGACGACCGCCTGCATATTGTGATCGAAACAGATGATATAGAACGAGTTGCGCAGAGGCAAAACCTGGGCGAACCACGCCTGACAAGCTGGGGGGCGAAAGTAGTGGAACTGCGCGACCCCGACGGCATTGCCGTGTGGCTGCTTGAGTGGCTGAATGCGCAGGGGGCGATGGAATCAAAAAGACCGTAATCCGTTTTCTTAAATGCTTATCAAACATGACTTTTTCAAACAGCGAGAAGATTGACACCAGCGTGGCATTGAATTAATTTAGCGTATCAGCCCTTTCTCTTGACGCTTGTCTCAACACCAAATTTCAGCAGAATTCAGGCGAGGTGATGCCAATGGCCATGAATCAGGCAGAAGCAGATTTATGGAAAAAGCTGTGTGGTTTCTCGTTTGATGATCCACAAAGCCCGTTTCGCTTTTCCGACAGACTGGCCCGCGAAAACTACTGGTCGAAGGAATTTACGCAGGCCGTTCTGGAAGAATACCGTCGATTTCTCTTTCTGGCATGTGTGGCCGACCATCAGGTGACCCCATCGATTGAGGTGGACGAAGCCTGGCACTTGCACATGATTTACACACGAAGCTACTGGAACGACCTTTGCCGCGACACGCTGGGCAAGTCGGTGCATCATGGGCCAACCCGGGGCGGACGCTCGGAAGAACTTAGATACGACCAGCAATATCAGAAAACGCTGGAATCCTACGAGAAATATTTTGGTGAATCTGCCCCGCGTAACATCTGGCCAGAGGCCCAGGAACGATTTCGCCGAGATTTTAACGCTGTTCGGGTCGATATTTCACGCAACTGGGTGATTCGCAAACCCCGCTGGTTTTTTGAATTAAATGGTCTTCTACAACCCTTGCGGGTTCATTTCGGTAGTATTTCCTCTGGCCAGCCCAGGTGGCAGGCCTGGCCGCTTCTGGTGCTCATTATCTACGTTTTCTTCGGGTTGCTTGGGATCTCGGCAAATGTCGAACCGCAAATGAAATTCGCTGCGATTGTCAATCCGATCACAAAATTTGACGCCAGGACATTTCTGATTTTTTACCCGATATTCGGTGTCATGTTGCTCACGGCGACCTATTTTCTGCAGCGGTTTCTGTTGAGCGATGAACGCAAAGTGGAATTGAAATCGGAATCAGAATCGGCCGAGTCAATTGCACTTCTGCAGCAGGAGCTGGGCGAAAAGAACCGGGTTGCCTTTCTTTCGATCTCGCGACTTCTGGCCGAGAAGAAGATTGATTACGACGAAATTACTTTGCAGGATGGTAAGTCGAAAAAAGTCAAAACCTATAAAATTGTCGAAAACGCCCAGGCCCCTGCACACCCGATCGACAAAATGGTATTTGCCCTGATTCAGAAGTTCAGGGCTGAGAACATGAAACTTTCCGACGACGACCTGATGACAGCAGTCAACGAATCAAATGCCATGCAGGAATTAAAAACCGACCTGAAAAACCGCGGGTTGCTTACATTCCCGGGCAATTATCTGATGGCACGAATGGTCGGTGCCCTGCTGTTCATGATATTTCTGGCAGTGGGCCTGAGCCGTGTTTATGTCGGAGTGAGTCGAGAAAGGCCAGTGGGCTTTCTACTGATTGAAACAGGCGTTTTATCGCTGATGTTCTTCTTTATGAACGTAAAGTCTCGATTCCTCAACTTTTATACCCCCGGCGGGCAATTTATTAACCATTTTCAACGCGAACTCGATAAAAAAAGTACGGAATTTCAGAAGGACTCTCAAGAGCAAAGCGACCATTACTGGAAAAGTGTGGCCGCTTTGGGGCTGGCTGTGATTCCTGCCACCGATCTCTTTGCCGAGCTGCGGCTTCGATACAGGCCGGTCTCATCTTCCTCTGGCGGAGACAGCTACAGCTCTAGCGACAGCAGCGGAAGCAGCTGCGGCGGAGGAGGAGGCTGCGGAGGTTGTGGCGGCGGGGGCGATTGACCGACCAATCCTGTCGTGCTGAAAATCAGGAGCGGGCGGAAACCACATCAGCCATTCCGCCTTGTTTTCTGGCAGATGATCATTGATAATACTTTTATCAACATTCCCGCCGGCATCCGCAATCACTCGCCCTGATTGATCCGGAGAACCACGCTTGAAACTGCATGCCCTGCCTCTTTTTCTGGTCGCCACACTGATGGCGAATTTTTCAGCCACTTTTGCGGCCGACACTGCCAGCGATGCGGAAATCAAGCACTTTCGCAGCTCAGTTCTGCCGGTTCTCAAGGCCAAATGCCTGAAATGTCATGGCCTGGGCGAGAAAGTCAAAGGTGGCCTGAAACTGACGACGCGAGAGGCCCTTCTGAAGGGTGGCGAAAACGGCCCTGCGATTGAAAAAGACGCACTGGCCAATTCAACTCTATTGCAGGCCGTGCATTACGATGGCCTTGAGATGCCCCCTAACGGCAAACTGCCCGAAAAGGAAGTGAAGGCCATTGAGCGTTGGGTGATGGCCGGTGCCCCCTGGCCGGAAGGCCTTGATCTGGCGAAAGTTACGGTCGGGAAAATCACGGCTGAAGACCGTGCTTACTGGGCCTATGTGCCCCGGTCGGATGTCAAACCACCCGCTGTGAAAAATTCTGCCTGGCCGCGTGGGCCGATCGACCCGTTTATTCTGGCCGGGCTGGAATCGGCCGGCCTGACACCCGCCCCTGCGGCTGACAAACTAAGCCTGATCCGCCGCGTGACTTACGACTTGACTGGCTTGCCCCCGACGCCGGAAGAGGTTGACAATTTTGTTAATGATAAAGACCCGGCAGCTTATGAAAAACTGATTGATAAACTTCTTGGCAGCCCCGCCTATGGCGAACGATGGGCCCGCCACTGGCTGGACGTGGTGCGATTTGCCGAAACGAATGGCTATGAACGCGACGGCCCCAAGCCTTATGCCTGGCGATATCGCGACTATGTCATCAGAAGTCTCAACAATGACAAGCCTTACGACCTTTTTATCAAAGAACAGCTTGCCGGCGACGAACTTGCGGCCAGCACTTGGTCGGCTGATGCCCTGACTGCGCCCGGCTATTATCGGCTTGGCCTTTGGGACGACGAGCCCGCCGACCCGTTGCAGGCCAGATTCGACGAACTCGATGATATTGTGGCCACCACCGCACAGACTTTTCTTGGTATCACGATGAACTGTGCCCGCTGCCACGACCACAAGATCGACCCGGTGCCGCAGCGCGACTATTACCGCATGCTGGCGTTTTTTGTTGATATTCCGAGAATGTCGAACGATCGTAACGTGCGATCGGCCAACAGTCTGGTTGATATCAGCACGCCCGAAGCTAGAAAACAGTACGAAGCCGAATATCAGAAACGGCAGGCGGAAATTGAGACGCTGACTAAGAAAATGGTCGCCATTGAAGATGAGGCGATCAAAAAAATGCCCGCAGAAGACCAGCGTGCATCGGAAGGTCTTGACCGGCCACAGGTTGTGAAAAAGATCAAGGATTTTCTCGACGCCTCGCGGTGGAAAGATTATCAGGAACTGCGTAAGGCCCGCACCGAGCTGGAAAGGCAGCCTGACCCGCGTTCCGTCCTTGCACTTTCGATCAACCGAGTGAATCCGAAGCCACCACAAACGCATGTGATGGCCAGGGGCAACCCGCATTCGCCAACTGAGCCCGTGCCGCCCGGCTTCCCGGCTGTGCTTGATCCGCAAGACCCTGCCCTGCCTGAAGTTCCGGCCGATGCCAAATCGTCGGGCCGGCGCACCGTGCTGGCCGACTGGATCGCATCGGGCAAAAATCCACTGACAGCCCGAGTGGTTGTCAACCGCATCTGGCAGCATCACTTTGGCCGGGGTATCGTTGGTTCGCCCAACGACTTCGGGCAATATGGCGAACAGCCAACGCACCCGGAACTTCTCGACTGGCTGGCGAACGATTTTGTGGCCGGTGGCTGGAGAATGAAACGTCTGCACAAGTTGATCTGCCTGTCAGCCACTTACCGTATGTCGTCAAAGGCAGACACGAAAGCCCTTACGGTTGACCCGAATAACCAGCTTCTCTGGCGGTTCCCGATGCGAAGACTCTCGGCCGAGGAGCTGCGCGACAGCATGCTGGCCGTGGCAGGCACGCTCGACCGGCGAATGTTTGGCGAGAGTATTTATCCCAAGATTCCGCAAGAGGTTCTGGCCGGTCAATCCGTGCCAGGCCAAGGCTGGCCGACGACGAAGCCGGAAGATTCCAACCGTCGATCGATCTATGTTCATATCAAAAGGTCGTTGCGTCTGCCGATCCTGTCGATGTTCGACCAGGCCGATACCGACACCACCTGCCCGGCAAGGTATGTGACAACCGTGCCAACCCAAGCTCTGGGGCTGTTTAACGGCCAGTTCACACATGAAGTGGCCGAAGAATTTGTGAACCGGCTTAAAAAAGACGAACCGGCCGACATTCGGGCTCGCCTGACCAGAGCCATTCGCCTGACATCGGGCCGAACGCCGACAACCGCCGAGCTGACTCGTGACCTCAAATTCATTGACGACCTGACAACCCGCGAAAAGCTGACACAAGATCAGGCCTGGGTTGAATATGCGGTGCTTCTGCTGAACACCAACGAATTCATTTATCTGGACTGAGCTAGGGAGATTCTTGACCATGACACACCAGACGAACGGATCAGGATCAGCCCAGTTCTGCCGCCGCACCCGGCGCGAGATGCTTTGGGAAACCGGTGGCGGTTTTGGTTCAGTCGCGCTGACCGGCCTGCTTCAGGGCGACCCTCTGTTTGCCTCAAGTGCTTTGGCTGCTGACACATCCGCATTGGCCAAGGCCCCCAGCCTGATGGCCCCCAAGCCACCCCATTTTGAACCGAAGGCCAAAGCGGTCATTTTTCTGTTCATGTATGGCGGCCCAAGCCACATGGACACGTTTGACTATAAGCCCGCTCTTTATCCACTGGATGGCAAGTCGATCAAGGTCAAGACGTTCGGGCGAGGCGGGCACAAGGATATCGGCCGGGTGGTTGGGCCAAAGTGGCAATTCAAGCCCTATGGCCAGAGCGGCAAGATGATCTCGGATCTATTTCCGAACCTTGGCACCTGTGCTGATGATATCGCGTTTATGCATTCCATGTATGCCGAGAGCCCGATTCATGGCTCGGCCATGCTGATGATGAATTCCGGCAAGCTGCTTTCGGGGGCACCGGCCCTGGGCTCGTGGGTGAATTATGGCCTTGGCAGCGTGAATGAAAACATGCCAGGCTTCGTGGTGATGCTTGATAACAAGGGCGGGCCGATTTCAGGCCCGAAGAATTGGTCAAGCGGCTATATGCCGGCTGCCTATCAGGGCACGGTGATCAAAGCCGACGCCAACCCGATCCTGAACCTGAAACCGGCTGAAGGAGTTTCCGACCCAGTTCAGCAGGCCGTTCTGAAACGCTTGCAGGAAAAGAACATGGAGCATCTGGCCGGACGTTCTGACAACTCCGAACTGGCCGCCCGGATCGCGAGTTATGAACTGGCCTACAAGATGCAGGCGACTGCGCCGGAAGCCGTCGATTTCAACAAGGAATCGCCCGAAACGCTTGCCCTGTATGGAATTGACAATGAGAAAACGGCCGATTTCGGCCGCAAGTGCCTGCTGGCCCGGCGACTTGTTGAGCGGGGCGTGCGATTCATACAGATCTACTCGGGTGGTGCCCATAATGACGACAACTGGGACGCCCACACCGATATCATCAAGAATCACACCAAGCATGCCGGCGATACGGACAAACCTATCTCAGGCCTGCTGAAGGACTTAAAACGCCGTGGCCTGCTTGATTCAACAATCGTTGTCTGGGGTGGCGAATTCGGGCGACAGCCGACGGCCGAATATGCCCAGGGCTCGGGCCGCGACCATAACAGCTATGGCTTCACGATGTGGCTGGCAGGCGGCGGAATTAAGGGCGGAGTTTCGGTGGGCACGACCGATGAACTTGGCTCGGCCGCGGTTGATGACCGCTTCCATGTCAAAAATCTGCACGCCACAGTGCTTGACCGGCTGGGGCTCGACCCCAACCGCCTCGCTTACTTCTTTGGCGGACTTGACCAGAAACTGGTCGGCGTAGAACATGTCGAGCCAATCCGCAAGATCATGACCTGACTGGATTTATATCAAGTCAAAAACCCAAGGCCGCTGGCCCATGTATGAACATCGTAGTCATCCCGTCCTGTCGAAGTCTCGCTTCTTCAGGCGGATGATGAAGCATGGTCTTGCGGCGTTTATCCTTGCTTCCAGCTCGCTGGCTGTGGGCGTGTTGGGATATCGTTATATTTGCAATCTGGGATGGATCGATTCGCTGCTGAATGCTTCGATGATTCTGGGCGGAATGGGCCCGGTCTCACCAATTGAAAACGATGCTGGTAAAATCTTTGCGGCATTTTACGCCCTCTTTTCGGGCGTCGTTTTTCTGGTGGTCGTCGGGATCATGCTGGCGCCGATGGCGCATCGCATTCTGCATTACCTACACCTGGAAGAAGATGAGGCCAGTTACCGGCAGAGGTCGCTTGACAACCTTGCCGGGAAGACTGATCCGACTTAAGCTCCTTCCAGATCAATTATTTCGCAAGTTTCACCGGGATGATTGCTGGAGCCATCTGCTTTTGGTCAGGCCGTTGCGAGAATGTGGCCAGAATTGTGCCCAGGGTGCGGCTTGGCGTGACTTCAGCAATGACTTTGTTTTGAAAAAGCACCTTGACGGGTTGATCAAGGTTTGCCTGGTCATCTGAAAGAACAAGCTGAAATTCGTCAACACCATCCGCCTTTTCGACGGCAAATTCCTGTCCCTTGCGGCTCACAACCAACTCCTGCCCAGCCCTGGCTTTATCGGCTTGCTGGCCAAGCCAGTAGAAGCGGGTGTGACTGACATCGTCCTGCCGCCACGAAACACGATCAGGATTCAGATTCCTGCTGAATTTCTCCATCCAGGGAATGGCGACTTTATCTTCGCCATCCATCCAGTGCCCCTTGCCTTCATAAATTTTCACAAAGTGAACATAGCCACCGGGGTCGGTTTTATGGAGTTTATCAAGCTGATCGGCCCAGGTCTGGGCCACCTTGTTTCGCCCATAAGCAGCATCGTTGCCACCCATCTGCAAAGCAAATGGCAAGTTTCGCAGTCCCAGCGGCTGCGTTTCGTTCGGGTGCCCGGCCATCATTGCGGCGGCGGCCAATTGGTCGGCCATTCGTGGGGCAAGCTGAAAGACACCATCGCCACCGGCTGAGTAGCCCATGATGTAAACCCTGTCAGGGTCAACACCTTCAACAATCACCATGTCTTCAATCAGGCGGGTGTACATAGCATCAACATGCCCCTGATGCCACAAGTCCCAGGTGTCGGTCGGGGCACGGGGAACCAGATAAATACCTTCATTCAGCTTGTAAAGCCGCTTCTGGTTTTCCCACTGGCGGTCGTTTACGGCCTTGGGTGCCCCGCCACCGCCATGCATTGAAATCCAGAGCGAATGCCCTTTTGCCGGTGCTTCACCGAACTTCTTGTAAACAAAGGGCATGGAACGATCGCCAAGCTTCAGCACACCTGACTTAAGTTCCGCTGCACTACTCTGGAAGAAACATGCCGAAGCCGTAAAACCCGAGCGTGAGGCGGAACTTAAGTCAGGTGTGCTGA